>CASEVT010000040.1 GCA_949291445.1 uncultured bacterium
CGACAGCGGTTTCAATTTCAATTGCATTTTTGCACGTGACTACGAACCCACAAACGATTCTCCGGACGATGAACTCGACGAAATATTCGGCTACCGCTCTCAAATGCAAAAAATGATTTCAGCGCAAAATGAGCCCTTTGAAATGTGCGTCGACATACAAAGAAAAATTAAAGACAAACGACAACGTATAAACAAAATAAAATCTCTTATAGATGAGACCTCAGAACATCAAAGACATAAGCTCAATAAGGAAATGTCCGTTTGTATAGAAGAATTGAATAAGCTTAAAACCGAATTACAAAAAGTTATTTCACCGGAAATAATGTTGAACAAAATTGGTCAAGACAAAATATGCATAAAACTGAGCGAAGAGAACATAGAACTGGTTGATCCCGATTTGGAAGCCAATCTTGTTGCACAAACAGTTAAAGTCAGACAAAAACTGACTAACGAGTTGGGATACATAATACCCAAAATTCGCTTTGAAATAGATGAAACACTTCAGGCAAATGAATTCTCGATAGAAGTAAGAGGAATTGCAGCATTTAAGGGCTTTGTTTATCCGTCGGATCTGATGTTTTTCAAAAACGATCTCAACACAACAAAAAACTTCAAAGAAGGAATTAAAGATACAGACTATATAACAGGTAAACAAGTAATCTGGCTACCGGAAGAAAAAACCAGAGATTTCTGGGCAACAGGATTGAGCGCATCTGAAGTCATTGCAAGAGTCATTGAATTTATCTGCATTAAATATGTAGAAGACATATTTGACTACAACGACATAAACAGGTATATAGAAATAGTCGGCGAAAACAACTTATATCTTATCGAAAATATCATACCGGACTATGTTTCAGTATCAGAGTTGAAATTTATTTTAACATCACTAATCAAAGAACGTGTTTCAGTAAAAGATATCTTGTATATTTTTGAAAAAATTAATGACTTTGCAGACGAACAAACAAAAGAAGACCTGCTGGCAAAGGTAAGATTGGCACTGGGCAGACAAATTTCACAAAGTGCAGCAAATGAAAACAATGTTATACAAGCACTTTGCCTGCCGGATGAAACAGTAAAGTACCTAAGATCAAAAATCACTCAGAAAAGTGAAATAATAAGAATTGACAACACAAAAGTCAAATCCGCCGCACTACATATAAACAAGTTAGCGGCAAAATTACAGCCGGACAGCGATACAGTGGTTGTGACAGTACCAATGGATATAAGACAACTGACAAATATAATACTCTCACCGCTAATTCCAAATCTAATGGTTATAGCAAAAGAAGAAGTATCAAATGAATTCAGCCTTGAGCTGCAAACGGTTGATTAAATTTTTCCTGTTTTCATCAATCTGACATACTTGTCCAAAGAGCCATCCTCTTTATCCCAACTAAAATCATTGGACATAGCAGCTTGTTGCATTTTTCTAAAACCGACTCTGTCATTATAATATTTATCTAACGCCCTAACAAATGCAGCGTGAAAAGCATCAGCATTGCTTGCATATCTTGGGGTACCTTTTTCATAGTAAATTTGAGCTTTAACGTCATCGCCTTCTTGATCGAAAAATTGAGTAGTCCTAAACCCGTCAACACCGTCTTTAATAGTATTAACAAGTCCTCCCGTAGAAGATGCAATCGGCAGGGCACCTTTTGCCATAGCCTCAATTTGAGTCAAACCGCACGGTTCAAACACTGACGGTACAAGGAACAAATCCGCACCGGTAGCAACAAGGTGAGTATTCAAAAATCCTTTAACAATAATGAAACGTTGCGCAAGATTTTTATTAACATGCATCATATCCTGACGCATTTTCAAAAGGCGATTATAAACATTCATATCCGAAATATTACCGCCAATTATAAAAATCGGTAACTTATCAGCAGGCTTATTTTTATTTTCATAGGCATATTTCATAATAGCCCCCCAGAAAATAGTATCCATACCCTTTTGAGAATCAACACGTCCGGAATAAACAATCAACGGCGTCTTATCTAAATCAATGTTATCAGGAATTTTAAGAGTTTCAGGATTTTCAATTAGATATCTTCTGTCATTGTACATGCCAGAGTTTTTGAGCTTAACTTCACGCTCGATAATCCTCTTGAAAAGTTTAATAACCTCGCCTTTGTTATGCGTTTTGATATCAAAAACATCTTCACCCAGATCAGCCGCATCCTCCGGTCGATAAGGAAGAAGATTTATATCAGATAGTTTAACAGAAGGTGTATTGTCCTTTTTAGGATCTAAAATAAGCGAACTTCGAGTGTTGTCCATAATAGCCGACATATTTTTTTGAGAAGGTTCCACCAGTGTTTTTGAATAACCGTTCAATATTGGGGTTAATGTATTAACCTTATTATACCTACGAGCTTGCATCAGCGGAGATAAACCGCCGGATTTAACATTAGAACGCAACAACTCATCCGCTCCGTACTCAGAAACAGGAACGATTCTATCAGCAAGTACCATACCGGCAACAGACGCATTATAATTGTTGTACTTCATAAGAGAATTTCTAAGCCCCTCGGCTCTGTCATCAGGAGCCCAATCCCAGCTTCTGGCATTTTTGAGTATGTCAGAAGAAAAACCCTCAAATAAAGTGCCGAACAAAGTAAGCCGATGAATATCATTGGCAGAGCCTTCCTGATATTTAGCGTTATGAGCAATATATACAGAAGGAAGCCTATCAAAATATCTGCCGACAGAAGGCTTTATAATCCCGGAATCCGCTTCCGCATTAGCCATATATTTAGTAAGTGCCGCAACCGGACCGGCATGCCAATCATTAAGCAACAAAACATTAGGAGCCTTTAAACCGCTAATATTACCATCCTTGATAGCCTTGATTAATTCATATACCGATTTTGAAAAATATGTCATTCTGGTAACAGCATCAGTATGACTCTTTTCACTGACACAATATGCATTGTTTGCCCCGCCAAAGACAGAATTTATGTTAAAAATATCAGCCTGTTCATAAAGTCTTTCGCCCTTAGAATCAACCGCACCGGGGTTAGAAGTATCTAAAAATATATAATCGGTATTATTCAACCGACCCCTAAACACACGAACCTCATTGTCTTGAAGGTTAGTATTTGTATTAGAGTTAAACAACGGAACATTAATCCTGCCAAGATAATCAAGCTTCAATACACGCCCGTTTTTATAATGAAGAGAAAATTCCTTACTTTGTTCGTCAAACCCGAGTGACAATTTCTGATTATCAATATATAAAGGGGTAATCACGGTCATTTTACCCATATTTGAGCGTTTGGAATTAAATGACTCAGGAAGATCAGTAGCAACCTGCCCTAAACCGCCGTCAGACATAAAATCGCTCGTTTCGGCAGTAACCATCCAGGCATCAATCTTATCAATTTTGGGCCAGCCATAAGCACCGGTAATCCGTTGAGATGCCTCATTATAAATTTTATACTTCGCATACTTAGAAAGCCCCGGACGAAAGGCATCAATTGAAAAAGACTTGCCATATGGTTCGACAACCGACGTATCAATAGCAGCATTCTTACCGAATGAAACAACAGCCTTATTTTGATTTGCCAACAGTGTCAAAAAATTAGAAAGAAGCTTTGGATCTTTTGCCTCAAGCGTTACTACATTATTTTGAAAATTTTTATTTTTTAGACTTTCGGAACTTGAAAAATTTAATGGAGATACCCTATCTATTCTTGCCATTTCTTAATACCTATTGCGTCCTCTCAATTGCTTCAAAAACCCTAAACAAATAATTTGTTAGTAAAAATAAAATAAAACAGTAAAAGTTACAAAAATTCACACATCAACTGCGTTGCCAATTAGTGCAGACAAGTTTAATAATACAACAATCCCAAACAAGTAAACAAGCAATACACCTCTAAAAATCGGGCAAAACAAAAGGTCTTACGGGAATTAGGGGGAGATTGCAGCGTAGCAGATATTAAGAAATATTACAAATACAAAAAAATTTTTTTAATTTTTGAAATATTTCTTAACAAAAGACTTGATATTTGATATACTAGATGATATATTAAAGATATACAAATCATATCTCGTTTTTTACGTCGTCTCAAAAATCAAGCAATGATGCGGATAGCGTTGTCTATACTGCGTTATTGAAGTGCGCTCAAAATAATAAGTTAGGATATAAGGAGCTAAGTTATGCAAAACTCTATCGTCTCGTCAACAAAACCGTCTCAAAACAGCGTGATGCCGTTAAGCGCTGATGACTCACTAAACCAATACATACGAGCAATTTCAAAAATTCCTGTACTTGATGCCCAAAGGGAGTTAGAGCTGGCAAGAACAGCAAAAGAAGGGACCCCCGAGGAAGCACTAGCAGCAAAGAAAGAGCTTGTCAGAACTAATTTAAAACTTGTAGTCAATATAACAAGAAAGACTGTACAGGTTTCAAATCTACCAATGACCGACTTAATCCAAGAAGGCAATTTGGGGTTAATGATAGCGGTAGAAAAGTTTGACTACAAGCTCGGATACAGATTTTCTACATATGCGGCGTGGTGGATAAAGCAGTCAATATTCAAAGCAATTTCTGAGCAATCGCACTGCATAAAAATTCCTGTATATATCCAAGAAACACTCTCAAAATTCTCAAAGGTAAAAGCAGAGCTTGAACAAAAATACAACACGAACGTAAAAAATGAAATAGTAGCAAAAGAAATGAATGTACCTGCAGAAAAGATTGAAAGATTTTTAGGTGCATACGCAAAATCGTTATCGCTTGACGCGCAATACGAACTCACATCAGGAAGTGAAGTTACACTTGCAGATGTAATTGTAGACGAAAAAGCAAACGTATTTTCGGCAATAGAAGATGCAAACCTAAAAAAGGATATTGAATACGTAATTTCAAAGCTCAAAGACAGAGAACAAGCTGTTGTAAAAATGAGATACGGAATAGGTGAAGCAGGAAGAAAAACACTTGAAGAAATAGGAAAACTCTACGGAGTGACAAAAGAATGCATAAGACAAACAGAAAACAGAGCACTAAAAAAGATACGTGAAATGAGTTTCACGGACGAATCCCTATCAGCCTATGTACACTAATCATACTTCTCAACATTAAATCATTATGTCAGCGGCAGAAAATGCCGCTTTCTTCTTAAAAAAGTTCAAGGTAACGGATCGTATCCGCCGGGATTGAGAGGATGACATCTTAAAATTCTTTTAACCCCAATAAATCCGCCCTTCAAAACTCCATACTTTATAATTGCCTGTTTCATATATTCAGAACAAGTAGGATAAAACCGACACACAGGCGGTTTTAACGAAGACAACTTTTGATATAAATTTATCAAACCAACAAAAAATTTTTTCATAATACTATTATACAGCTAAAGAACCATACAATCATATCCAATCGAATTAAGGAAAGAATTTACGGATTGATTAACATTATTATGGTTAATTACGGACGGAATAATAACCTCGGGTTTCAGCGACGGTATATCATCCGGCAGAAAAATATTGTATCCGAGAAGGTTTTGACCTTTTTTATCAGGATTTTTATCAATTATGCCAATAATGTTGTAGTTACAAAGTTCATTTTGTTCAAGCAAAGCTTCCAGAAAAACACTTGCCCCCCAAAACATAATTTTCGTTTCGGGTTTTGCAATATAGAGCAATTCCAAACGCCGCAATATTTTTTCAAACTCAGGATTCTGGTTTTGAGAATCCTTAAGTGCCTTAAACGATGTAAATAAAGCTTGAGCAAATTTATCAGCCCAAACGCCTGAAAAATATTTCTGAATAAAATTGACATATGAAATAAGCAAAGAATAAAAAGAGAAACACTCTTTTTCAGTAAAAAATACCTGTTCCCAAGGCAAATACAGAGAATAAAGGATTTTGCTCAAATAAACATCCAACTTTGAAGAATCAAATTCCAAAGCGGCAACATTAGGAGAAAATTCATCATAAGACAAAACCATTTCATCATCCAAAAGCTTATACAAAATATAAGGTCCGCGATTAGAATCACCACCGGACAATGGCGGATGCCAATACGATGATTGCAAGCCGAGAGAAATACAGTTCAAAAACACATCGTGAAATACAACAACAGCACCGTTTTTCAAAAACGGAATCACAGAAAGAAAATCCAGCGCTGCCCAGGGGTGATAATGGTTTGCATCAATAAATACAAAATCATATAATCCGCCATTATTTTCAGACAAATATTCTAAAGCACACTTTTGCGTGACAAGCTTCCAATTATCCTTAAAATCGGGGTTAATCTCATAAAACGCAGCCCCAACAGGTTTATCGGAGGCATAATACAACTTTGAATCTATATCAACAGAGGTCAAAAAAGAATTATTATGAGAAAGTGCCTCACTGAGCATATAATAAGCAGACCAACCGGCAGCAGCACCTATTTCGAGGATATTTTGAGGTTTATACTCTTCGATAAGTCCGCGAATAAAGGCAGCAGAGGGAATATCATTATCATAAACAGACATCCAGTTCGGTCTTTTTGAAAATAATTCTTTAGTCGACTCAAATTTTTGTTCCCAATAATATTTACCGTACTTCATATTTACCTCTTTATGACAAAAAATCCCTTTAATACCGAAACATTTTTATTTTTTAATTTTGAAGCAATAAAATCTTCAAATTTTAAATTATTAAGCACCCCCGATACTACAACATCAGGCTCAAGCAAATCAAGTTTATCCGGAGAATATACCCTATACCCGCAAAATAATTGAGCTTGTTTTTTAGGATCGGAATCAATAAACCCGTCAATTTTAAAGAAGCCAACAGGATAATGTTCAAGAAGCTCTTGCAGAAACGAACTTGCACCCCAAATAAAAAACCTTTTTTTAGAATAAAAAATATTAATCTTCAAAAGACTGATAAAATTATGCAACTGAGAAAATAAGCAGTTAAAAAACAAAATCCCCCGCAAGAAAAAAGAAGAATACCACCAGTCAGTCACGCGTAAATATTCATAATACAGCCTATACCCCTGTTCAAAAGAATAGAGATTCCAAGGCTTATTACCTGATACATAATGAATTATTTTTGCCCCGTCCTCAAGATGGTTATATCCTGAGAGTTGGAAATTCCAGCTCTTATCAAGATACTTAATATTTTTATTGATAACACAATTAAGCACATCTTGATCAGCGAACAACAATGTAGCCTTATAATTTTTCAAATGTTCAAAAAACGCATACTCCATCTGATCAGAACGCCACTTATGGAGGTTAACCAGCATAACACCGGCATTGTAATATAAAAAAGACTCGTCAAAATCAACATATTGAGAAAATATTTTTCTATACTTTTCACCTCCGGCATCCGGAACACAAGCGAGATAACAATCATCAATATTAAGCGCCCAAATTTCTGAAATATCCCCGAGAACAACAATATCCGAATCCAAATACAAGATTTTATCCAAATCAGGAAAAAGAGAAGCTATTTTTAACCGAAAGTACGTTTCAACAGTCAAATGAAAATCACTTCGAATAGGGCAATTAGCAAAAGTTGTTTCATCAATATCAAAAAAAGTAATATCAGAATAACCGGACAGAGATTTTTGAATTTTACGTTTATTGGACAAAGAAAGCGAAGAGCTCATAACATAAAAGTGCAAAAAATTGTTTTCTGAGACATTTTTGAGAACAGAAGCAATCACGACAGCACAATGCCGGGCATAATTATCATCACACGCCAGACAAATGTGTATATGATTCATATTTGCACAATCAGACTTCACCCTACAAATTTACCACACAAAGGAAGTAAGGGTCTAGACTTTGGAATCCAATTCTTCAATTTTTTTCAAAATCAACTCAATTTCAGACTTTAAAAATTTCAAAAACAGAGCAATTTCCTTTTTGAAGTTGTAAGCCCCGGGCCAAATGTAATATTCCATAAAAAAATCCTTCTGATACGACAACACACTACAATATATATATCGGCATTTTTTTGAAAAACTTTAGTACAAACCTTAGAAATAAGGAATAAATTTAACATAAATTAACATAAAATCTTGCAAAAGAAGAAGAGTTGAGCACATGATGTAAAGATGGACATCAAATATATGAAAGCAGCACTGGAAAAAGCAGCAGAATCCAAAGAAGATCTGCCGGTCGGAGCAGTAATCGTTAAAGAGGGAAAAATTATAGCTGCAGCGCACAACCTGAAAGAAAAAAAGAAAGACGTAACCGCACACGCAGAAATAGAAGCAATACGAATGGCTTCAAAAACACTAAAAGACTGGAGGATGAGCGATTGCGACATCTACGTAACGCTTGAGCCATGTCCGATGTGCGCAAGTGCAATAATACAGGCACGATTTAAAAACCTATTTTTTGGAGCCTATGACACAATGTACGGAGCATTTACGACCTTACCTCAGCTACAATCCATACTTAACTCGAAAGTAAATATCAAAGGGGGTATAATGGAATATGAGTGCGAAAGAATCATAAAGGAGTACTTTGAAAAATTAAGATGAACATAAAATTATATCTGGATGAGTTAGTGGAAAAATATGAAACACCGGATTTCATAGCGGATGATCCGATTCAATTTGCACATAGGTATACAAAAAAATCTGATATAGAAATTGCAGGATTTATAGCATCGATATTTGCTTACGGAAAAAGAGAAGTTTTTATAAACAGATTAAACACACTGTTTGAGAAAATGAATAACGAACCGCTAAATTATGTCCTGAATTTTGATGAAAACAACAAAGAACTGGATGATTTCAACTACCGTTTCTCCAAAGGGATAGATATAATACAAATAATCTTATTGCTCAAAGAATTATACAAATCAGGCGCAACCCTAGAGAGTTTATTTGAACACGGATACAGTCAAAACGGACTAAAACAGGCATTGCAAAGTGCAGTTGATTATTTTTATTCAAGAACAACACTGCCCGTAACAAAAGGTTATTACCATCTGCTGCCCAATCCGTCAAATAACGGCGCTTGTAAACGTTTACATATGTTATTAAGATGGTTTGTAAGAGGCGGTTGCGTTGACTTAGGAATATGGAGATTTATGGATAAATCAGAATTAATGATTCCACTGGACGTACACGTAGCAAAGATATCCAGAGAACTCGGAATATTAAACAGAGCGCAAAATGACTATAAAGCAGTAGAAGAAATAATGCAAACCCTCAAAAAATGCGACCCCAAAGATCCCGTCAAATACGACTTTGCAATCTTTGGACTGGGAGTAAATAATTAAATAATATTAAACAATTGCCAGATAAAAGTTAATTTGCAATCATAGTCTTATGAATTACATATGGTATTTAATAATTCTGGTATCAATAATATGTGCAGCAGCAACAAACAACCTGCAGGGATTGCTGAACGGAATCATAGACGGGGCACAAAAGTCAGTAGAAGTTGCCCTGTATCTTGCAGGAATAATGGCATTCTGGCTGGGGATTATGAAAATAGCGGAAAAGTCAGGCTTGATAACTTTAATAGCGAGCTTTTTAACTCCTATAGCAAAATTATTGTTTCCGCAAATACCAAAGAATAATCCGGCAATAGGTGATATAGCAATGAATTTTACAGCAAACGCTTTTGGCTTGTCGAATGCGGCAACACCTATCGGAATAAAAGCAATGGAAGAGCTACAGAAGCTTAATGAAGAAAAGACATCTGCCTCAAACTCAATGTGTACACTTTTAGCAATGAATACAGCAGGATTTCAGCTGGTACCGGCAACAGTAATAGCAGTACTTGCAGCATTTGGAGCAAAGAATCCTTCTGTAATAATCCTTCCGGCACTAATAGTAACAACAATAGCGTTTATAAGTGCACTTGTAATCGTGAAGGTACTGGAGAAGCTCTCGCCACCGCAAAAAATACCGGAGGCGGATAAATGCTGAAAGACATAATTCAAACTATCTCAATATGGTTAATTCCGGGACTAATTTTAATCATTTTAAGCTACGGTATAGCAAAAAAAGTGCCGGTATATGAAACATTTACGGAGGGAGCAAAAAGCGGAATCAAAGTTGCCATGGATGTATTGCCATACCTTATTGCAATTATAGTTGCAATATCAATGCTAAGAGAATCGGGAGCAATAGAATTGGCGCAAAAATTCACAGCGGGTATTTTGGATTTTTTGAAAATTCCGATTGATGTACTGCCGGTAATGATAGTGCGTTCGCTCTCGGGCAGTGCAACTCTCGGTTTATTGTCAGATATAGTATCAAAATGCGGAGCAGATTCATACCCAGCAAGACTCGCTGCAATCATGGTCGGCAGCTCGGAGACAACGTTTTATGTACTATCAGTGTACTTTGGAGCCGTCGGAATAAAAAAATTCAGACACGCACTTATAACCGGAATCCTTGCTGATATCGTCGGTATAATTGCGGCAATAATTGTTTGTCGATGGTTCTTTTTATGAAATAATATTTTGTAGGTGGATAAATATGTATAAAAAGATTCTCTATTGTTTAATAATTAGCACAATTTTTCTTTTCACAGGCTGCACAAAAGAAAAACAGAATAATGACCTGTTAACACAGATTAAAGATCGAGGAAGACTGATTGTCGGAGTAAAATATGACTCCAGACCGTTCGGTTATGTGGATGAAAAAGGAAGATTGAAAGGATTCGACATAGATCTTGCACATATGCTGGCAAGGGAGCTTTTGGGTAACGAAAAAAAAGTTTCTTTCAAACAGGTAAATCAGCACAACCGAATATCAAAACTAAATTCAGGTGAAGTTGACATGATCATAGCAACAATGTCAATAACCCCGCAAAGGGAATCAGTTGTTGCATTTTCAGTACCATATTATATGACAGGTCAGTCCCTGCTGGTACGAAAAACCAGTCCAATTAGAGCAATCGGTGAATTAAACGACAGAAAAGTAATAACAATATTGAATACAACAGGAGAACGAACACTACGTTATTTTGCACCGGAAGCAATTGTCCAAGGATACAGAACATATCAAGATGGCATTCAAGCAATGAAAGAACGCAAAGCCGATGCAATGACGGCTGATGAAGCAATTTTAGTGGGATTGGCACTTGAAAATCCGGAATTTAAAGTTCTGCCGCAAAAATTTACAAATGAAGCATACGCAATTGCATTCAGAAAAGAGGCAGAATCCGCAAGCCTCAGAAATGATGTGGATAATATACTTCTTAGCATGAGAAAAAAAGGCGAACTGAATCAACTTAAACACAAATGGATTCCTTCTTCCTACGACAACAAAAGAAAAATGAAACAAATTCTAAACAAAACACCAAAATATAAAGATAAATTCACTGACGAAGAAGAATAAATTCCTGTGCAAACAAAAAATGTCTTAACATAATCGATTATACAATCGGATTTCCAGATTACCGTTGTCGGAAAGAATATAAGGTTTTAACATCATAAATAAAGACTCAGGCAAATTAGAGAAACTAATCTGCCATAGAAGAATGTAAAAACTACGAAAAAATTAGGAGATAATATGACCATATCAAAAAGAATAGTAATTGCGACAGTTTTACTATTAGGAGGAGCAATAATAATAGCAGGTTTATACAGTTTGAAAAAGCAACAAAAAAAGAGTATTACAAAGAAAATCCATCTTGCGGGAGGTTGTTTTTGGGGTATTGAAGCATACTTCTCCCGAATCCCCGGAATTGTTTCAACAGAAGTAGGCTACGCAAACAGCAACGTTAAAAACCCGAGCTATAAAGAAGTTTCAACAGGGAAAACGGGTGCGGCAGAGACAGTTATGATTGAGTATGACCCGAACACAATATCACTTTCAGAAATATTACACCATTTTTTCAGTATAATTAACCCCACAATAATCAACCGACAAGGCAATGATGCAGGCTCACAGTACCGTACAGGAATTTATTACAAAGAGAGCGCAGATAAAACAATAATTGACAGAATCATAGGAGAAGAATCTCAAAAATATGCTCTGCCAATCGTAACAGAAGTTGAAGAGCTAAAAAATTTTTACAAGGCAGAAGAATATCATCAAAACTATCTAAAAAAGAATCCGAACGGTTACTGTCACATTGATCTTACACCTGTGATGAAATATGAAAAATACAAAAAACCGGCACAGGAAAAATTAAAGGAAATATTGAGCGATATACAATACAGAGTAACACAGGAGAATGCAACAGAAAGTCCCTTCTCCAGCAGGTACGAAAACAATTTTTCAGAAGGAATATACGTAGATGTCGTAACCGGAGAACCCTTATTTTCATCAAAAGACAAATACGATGCAGGCTGCGGATGGCCATCATTTACACAACCGATTAACAATAACGCGGTAAAAGAAAAGATTGACGGCTCACACGGATTATACAGAACAGAAGTAAGAAGCAGCATCGGTGACTCACATTTGGGACACATGTTTGACGACGGTCCCAAAGATAAAGGCGGCATGAGATATTGCATAAACGGGGCTGCATTGAGGTTTATCCCCGTCGATGAACTTAAAAGCTCAGGATATGCAGAATACGAAGATATGTTTAAATAAAATTTAACAACAAAAAAGATAAAACTTTATAAACCGGACCGATTTATTGTTTTATAAATTAGTTTGTTTTATATTTGACAAAGAGGAGTTGGATTATGAAAAAAGAGAGCTACAGAGGTTTTAATATTCGTATACTCATCAGCTTTTTTGCAATTTTGCTTATTTTGGCACTGTTCAATATCATAGTCGACCCGTTTTCAATTTTTAATCTGGTAAATATAAAAAATTTTAACGAACTGAAGCCCGATAAAAACAGACAACAAAGAATAACCAAAGTTGTAGAATTAAAACTCGAAAAAAAACCGGTAGATGTAATTTTTTTGGGCTCCTCAAGAGTAGACAAGGCTATTGATACAGAATATTTTTATAATCTGACCGGAAAGAATGCAAAAAATTTGGCAATGAATGCATTAACAAATTCAGAGCTGATAAAGATTGCAAAAAATGCGCACGCAATCCATCCTGAAATTAAAACAATGTATGCCGGATTGGATTTTTTCAGATTTTTAAAATATCAAGCCGATGACGGCAGAACAGTAAATATGACATTGAACAAAAACCTTACAATAAGCGAATTCAACCCGCTCGTTCTGTCTTTTGACACGACAATAGCAAGCGTAAATACAATTATTGCAAACATAAAACATAAAGATAATGCTTCCAAAGAAGATCCGACAGGCATTTTTGAATATAGATTGAAACAATATTCCGATTCGTACAAGGATATGGAACTGAGCACAATCGAAATTCAAAAATTAGCAAACTTCAAAAAAGAAATG
This sequence comes from uncultured bacterium, assembly GCA_949291445.1. Taxonomy (GTDB): domain Bacteria; phylum Cyanobacteriota; class Vampirovibrionia; order Gastranaerophilales; family Gastranaerophilaceae; genus Spyradomonas. The sequence goes on from CASEVT010000040.1 coordinate 13,306, forward strand.
CAAAAAAAAGGAGTTGAGGTAGTTTTTTACCTGAACCCGACCCATGCAACCGATTTGCAATTAATAAAAGAAAAAGGCGGTCAAAAAGTCTTTGAAGAATGGAAAAGAGCACTTGCACAAAACTTTAATTACATCGATTTTGATATAGTAAATGACGCAACGGGTGAAAATATTGATCAAAACACAAAATATTTTTATGAAAGTTCTCATTCGACAACAGAAATGGGCAAACTTGTTATCAATCGACTTACAAGACTGACAGACGATCCGTATGGAAAAAAAGTTGACAAAAAGAATATAAATGTCCACCTGAAAAATGCAGACAAGGCACTGATAAAATGGTCAATGTCGAATGAAAATTGGGCAAATAAAGTCAAAAAGATTGCAAAAGGAGGAGAAAAGTAATGCTTTTTAATTCTATTGAATTTCTTTTCATCTACTTGCCGATAACATTTGTGGTATATTTTGCGCTCAATAAGGCAAAATTGGTAAATATAGCAATAGGATGGCTTGTTGCGGCGTCGTTGTTTTTTTACTCATACTGGAAAATAGACTACCTGCCGCTAATATTGCTCTCAATGATTTTTAACTACTCAATAGGATACACGCTCTCGCATCCTACCTCTTTAAAATTGAACAGAAAATTAATATTTATATCAGGTGTAATCGGAAATATTGCATTGCTGGCATACTTCAAGTATTTTGACTTTTTAATTAACAACATAAACTATGTTCTGCACACAGGTTTTGACACGCTAAAAATAGCATTACCGCTGGGCATAAGCTTTTTTACGTTTACACAAATAGCATATCTGGCGGACGCATATAAAAACGAAGTAAAAGAGTATGATTTTTTAAATTATGCGTTATTTGTGACATTTTTTCCTCACCTAATAGCAGGACCGATATTGCATCATAGCGAAATGATGCCGCAATTTGCCAATATCCGAAAAAAAATCATAAACCCCAGAAATATATCAATAGGTTTATTTTTGCTTGCCATTGGGTTATTCAAAAAGGTTATGATAGCGGATTTTCTGTCACCGTTTGTAAAAAGTATATTTGACACAAGCAATTCATTGACGTTTTTTGAGTCCTGGATAGCAGGTTTGGCGTACACCTTCCAGCTCTACTTTGATTTTTCGGGTTATTCAGATATGGCACTGGGACTGGGATATTTATTCAATATAGTATTGCCGATAAACTTCAACTCTCCGTACAAATCTGACAGTATTCAGGATTTTTGGAGAAGATGGCATATGACATTGTCAAGATTCTTGAAAAATTACATATATATACCACTTGGCGGTAACAGAAAAGGAACGTTAACAACATACAGAAATTTATTTTTAACTTTTTTAATAGGCGGTATCTGGCATGGCGCAAATTGGACATTTATTTTTTGGGGAGCATTGCACGGTATCGGTTCTTGTATCAACAGGTACTGGCAGAAGTTAGAAATAAAAATAAATCATTGCCTTGCAATATTTATTACATTCATCTTCATAAACTACACGATGATGGTTTTCAGAGCACCGTCAATACACAGAGCGTTCGATATAACAAAATCAATGCTTGGTTTGAACGGATTCGAGCCGATTGTAATAGACAAGCTTCGATTCTCTTTTGAAAACGGAGGCGCAAAAATAAGTATATTACTACTGATCGCATGTTTCATTTTAGTCTTTTGCTTCAAAAACTCAATGCAGTGGGCAGAGAAATTTAAACCTAACAAGGCTTATTTTGCAGCGACATTAATAATGCTTGTTGTATCAATATTATCAATAAATAAAATATCAGAATTCTTGTACTTCCAATTTTAAAAAATATAAAAACATTGCCCAAGACTACAGAAAAAATATAGAATAACAGAATGGAAAACGAATTAATATTGAAAATAGAAAAGTTGTCAGACGAAGCAGTCACACCGGAATACAAGACCTCAGGCTCATCAGGAATGGATTTGAGCGCATTTTTGAAAACTCCGGTCAGATTAAAGCCACTTGAGAGAGCATTGATCCCAACGGGTATAAAAATAGAATTACCCAAAGGCTACGAAGCACAAATACGACCACGCTCAGGGATGTCAATAAAACACGGAATAACTTTAATAAACTGCGTAGGAACAATTGATGAAGACTACAGAGGAGAACTTTGCATACCCGTAGTCAACCTGTCAAACGAAGAGTATACAATCAACAACAAAGACAGAATAGCACAAATGGTTATTGCGCCTGTAGCAAAGGCAGATGTAAAAATAATAAATGAACTGTCCGAAACGACAAGAGGAGCAGGTGGGTTTGGTTCAACCGGATATTAAGATAAAAAAACTTGCAGTATTTGATTTTGATTCAACATTAATGCAGGGAGAAACCATCGCAATAATAGCTGATGAATTAGGCTTAAAAGAAGAGGTGGAAAAAGCGACAGAGCTGGCAATGCAAGGTGCAACCGATTTTTTTGAAAGCCTGAGCACCCGCGTAAAACTTCTCAAGGGGTTGAAAGAGTCAAAAGTAAACGAAATATGTACAAACCTGCCCTATACAAAAGGAGCAAAAGAAGTTATACAAGAACTAAAAAATGCAGGCTTCATAGTTTTGTGTTTTAGCGGCGGATTTAAAAATGCAACAACGCCGGCAAGAAAGATATTGGGATACGACGCTGATTTTTCAAATATCTTGCACACAAAAGACGGGATTCTCACGGGTCAAGTAGGCGGTGAAATGATGTTCAACGACAGCAAGGGAGTTATGCTGCAAAAGCTGCAATCTATATTAAAAATTTCACCGGAGAATACAATTGCAGTAGGCGATGGCGCAAATGATTTAAGTATGTTTAAATATTCAGGAACAAAGGTAGCGTTTTGCGCAAAAGAGATTGTAAAACAAAACGCTGATATAATAATTACAAAAAAAGATCTTTCAATATTACTTGAAAAAATAAAAATATGATCGATAAACAAAGTGTTAAAGAGTTTATAAAGAATTTAAAGGGAGACACGGCAGGAGGAATACTGGCGTCAATAATTGCACTCCCGCAGGCACTGGCATTCGGGGTTGCAACAGGATTCGGAGCAATAGCCGGACTGTGGGGCGCAATAATTTTGTGTTTTGTATCCGGAATATTGGGAACAAATGCGCCCTTAATATCAGGCCCGACAGGACCATGCACAATAGCGCTTACATCAATTCTTGCTAACAACAACTATGAACTCGAACAAATTTTGGCAATAATTGCAATAGCCGCAATTATACAAATGCTAATATCGCTTACAAAG
>CASEVT010000041.1 GCA_949291445.1 uncultured bacterium
TACCCCTGGCGGTACTACCGCTGAGGGTAACAAGGTACTTTCTGAAAGTAATATTTCTCAAATACTCTTTCAAACTGTTCAAAAAACTGCTGAAAAATCAAAATTGATGAGTAAGTAAAATTCCTCTTTCTCGATTAATATGATACTTCAAGCAGCGAACAAGCCCAGTTTGCATGATCTGCAAGCTCGATGTTGAATCCGCCTTCCACGACTAACCTTTGCAAATAGAGCACGATTTAAACGAGTTTTACTTCAAAACGGCACTTATTATATTTTGTCCTGCCTGATATGCATTTACTGCATTCTTTAAGTTGAAATTCTGCAGGTTAATTCCTGAATTTTCCTCTGAACCGCTAAAATACTCTACTGCAGATTTTATTTGTTCCTCAATGTTCGCGCTGATCTTTTTTTGCATATATTTCATTATTTCATCTATTGTAACTTTTCCGTCTCCGTTTAAGTCCATTGAACTTTTTTCATTATTCGATGAGTCATTTGTTGATTGTGACTGTTCTATCGGTGTGGTCTGGGTTAGTACTTCCGATGATTTTTGTGACTCGTCTGTATTTTTTATGCTGTTATTTGTCTGGTTTAATATTTCATCAAAATCTTCGGCTGAGACATTTTGGTTCTCTGTTGTAGACGTGGTATTGTTTGAATACAACGAGCTTATAATTGATGTATCAAGGTAATTTTCAATACTTTGGATCATAATAACCTCTTCCTCTCGATAATATTATGATGCAATTTTTTTACTTGTTTTTCATCATATATATAGACTAAAAAAGCGGATTTTTTAGATCCGCTTTTTTAGTGAATTTTATTTAATTTGATCCAGTGATATTTCCAAATCTTGTGTTAATTGAATTTTAATTGTTTTGCCCGGTTTTGCTTTATAGTGTTGTCCGGGGGTTACGGTTCCCAAAATCAAACCTACGCCAGCACCGACCGGCATACCAATAGCCAGACAGCCTATCCCGACTGCATCGGCTGCTGCACCTATTGCAGCACCTATTCCGGCACCAACTCCGAACAACCCTACTGTATAACCGGCTACTTTACCGAAGGTTGCCCATCCGCTTTTTCTTAAGGTTGAGTCTTTTGAGTAGATTCTGGCATTTAATCTTCCGCCGGCTCCGTTTGGTAAGATTATGTCTCCCAGACTAAGCATTACCTGAGCGTTTTTATTCCACCATTTTGGAGGCTCTACGCACTGGACTTTACCTATTACTTTTGTACCTGCCGGAAAAAGCTTTGTTCCTTCTTTGGTTAACAGATCTTTTTCAAAAATGAAAATTACTTCGTCTCCAACTTTTGCTGTTTTTGAATTGAATTCTTGTGCAAACTTTATCTTAATTACGTTGCCCTGTGTTACTATTGCTTTTCCGTCTACAATCTTTACTGTATCCAGATATTTGTTCTTTTGTTTCGCAAGATGTTCAACCTGTGCTTGTGTTTCGCATTGTGCTTCCAGACTTTTGTGCTCATCTGTAGTTGTTTGCGTATTTTCGGTTTTTGTATTCTCTATATCATTTGCAAAAACAACGGGTGTGCCCATCGCTAAAAATGATGCGAGCAGTATACACGAAATTATCTTTTTCATTTTTCCACCTTCTTTTTCTGTTTATTTATCGGTTATTATTACACATTTGTATCGTTATTCCAATACTTGCTGATCCATTTTGTCGGTTTTACGTATCTTAGTCCCATTTTTCCAAAATATCCCGCAAGTGCTTGCTCCGGCGTCGGGCGTCCGTGAAATATTATGATCTTTGCTTTTTCAGGAAATTGGGGGGGCATAAAATAATTAAGCGGAAACGGTCTTAGGCAGTTGCGCTTAAAACTTACGCACCAATCTTGTTTCCAGTATTTTAGCACTCCTTTTTTGTGCATGAAATGAGATAAGTAGGCTTGTTCGTTTCTGTGCTCTGAACGTACTTTTTCTCCGTTTTCGATAAAATTGCTCAATACGTCAGGATATTTGCCGATTTCAAACCTGAATACAGATGAATTGCCTATTACATCGTTTGGAAAGTCCCAATCTTTTATTATCAAAAAGTCACCTTCTGCTTCGAAAAACGGGTCAATGTTTTGTGTTATTACAACATCTAAATCCAAAAACAATGCTTGCCCTTCTAAGTCAGCAAGTTTTTCTTGAAAAACAGTCAATTTTCGCCAACCGCGTTCAGGAAGTGATTTATCCAACGTCATCTCCGGCAGTTCTCTTATTTCTATACCTTCGTTAAGTCCCGTTCCGTCGTCAGTAAAACATACAAACCTATGCTCGACTGTTAAGTTCTTTTCAACCATTGAGTGTAATCTATTTACGTACTCCGGACCAAATTTGTTGCCCCATTTCATGCAGATTATATTTTTCATCGCTTTCCTCTATTTCGTATCTGCTTAATTATATTAGATTGTTAACAGTTTTGCAAATTTCTGTTTTTATTCCTTTTTGCCGTTTCTGTAACCGGTTCCTGCTCTATAACCTGATATGAAGTACATTAGCGGCAGTATTGGTTCAATCCATTTGAATCCTGAAAGTACTCCTGCTGTTGCTATGTCATCTATATGTAGGGCAATATCTAATAATTCAGGTTTTCTTTCTGAATATAGCTCTTTTTTTTCTGTTCTATTTTTGGGATTAAATATTGGGTCTATTATTTTTTTGCTCAGATAATTTGCTATTAAACTACCGCCTATTATACCAGTTGCTGTTATTCCTGACATTATTATAATTAATTTTTTTATTGGATTTAGTGGTTTTATCAGTTTTAATTGCTGTAATTTCTCTGCACTATATAATGCTGCTCCTGCACCGACATTGCATAAAAATATATTGGCAAAATATTGGTAAAATCCTTCTTTTATTTTATTTCCTGTTGATTTTTTAGTGCTGCTTTGGCATATTTTGTCTGCAATTACACCTCCACATACTCCTCCCAATATCGGAATTAGTCCAAGTAGTGATAGCTTTTTTATTTCTGAAAAAATTTCTTTAGAGCTTAGATTCTCCGGTTCAGGTAAAATTACTTTAAAGAGTTCTTTTCTTTCTGCACTTTCAGGTAGTTTCTTTAAAATAGTTTCTATTTCTCTTATATTCAATCTGTTCTTTTGCGCTTTTTCCAATATTTTTTTTAGCTCATTATCAAGGTTTATATTCTCAGTGTATTTCTTAACTGCTTTGGTCTGTTCTTCTATGATCTTTTTGAGCGGTTTTGTGTCCAACAAGCCCTTTACTATTTTGTGGTTTTTTATCGTTAAGCCCTTTACCCCAAACAATGTTGCCCCGACTGTTGATGCCATTATTATTATGTTTTTTGCTACAGTCTTTTCTTTGGATTCGTTTCTTTTCGTTTTTATTGTGTCGTATGCGCAAAATCCTGCTGCACCTGCTGTTAGTATTTGAGGCAGTTTTCTTTGCAGGCTATTTATTATAATCGGTTGGTCTACATATTTCGCTATTGTATTAATATTCATGTCTTTTTCCTTGAGAGTTAGCCGAGGCTAACAATACAACAACAAAAAAAGTTTGTCAAGACTAACAAGGCTTATTTAATTTTTTTTAGCTCCTCTGCAAACGCTTTGTTTTTATTTGAATAGTCCTTTATAAATTCATATAATTTACTAATTCTTTTGAATAATTCTTCGCTCATAACATGTTCTATTTTGCAGGCATTGGTTTCTGCTTCTTGAGGGGAAAGATTTAATAAATCGGTAAAAAATCCTGTCATTGTTTTATGTTTTGTAAAAATTTCTTTTGCCTTTTCTTCACCGAGCTTTGTGAGGGTTATTCTGGAATATGGTTCATAGTTTATAAGCCTTTTTGCTGTCAGGCTGTTTAGTGCGCCTGTTACTGATGCTTTTTTTACATTTAGTATCTTTGAAATATCAGTAACCTTTGCGTAGCCGTTTTTGGTGCATTCATTGTATATCGTTTCTAGATAATCTTCGAGGCTTGAAGATAGTTGTTCCATTTTTTACCTTTTTTATTCTGTCTTTTAAGCTATTTCCTTGCAGGCGAACTGTAAAAAGCTGGCAATGAGGTTTTCGTTCCATACCTTTATGTGAGGCGGTACATCAAGTACTGCGGGTGTGAAATTCCATATGTATTTTATGTTTGAATCTATTAAATAGTCTGCAACTTCTTGGGCATATTGGCGTGGAACTGTTAGTATTGCTATATCCACATTCAACCTCTGTGCAAGGTTCGGGAGTTTTGAGATGTGAAAAATTTGTTTGTTATTTACTTGAATGTCAATTTTATGAGGGTCATTGTCAAACAGTGCCAGTATATTTAGTCCGTAACTGTTGAAATTATCGTATTTTGCAAGTGCCAGCCCTAAGTGACCTGCTCCGACTATAAATGCATCTTTTGCCTTGGCAAATCCGAGTGTCTTTTCTATAGAATCTTTTAGCTCTTTTACTATATATCCGACTCTGCATTTTCCGGCATTGTTCAACAATTTGAAGTCTTTTCTTACTTGTGAGTCATCTATACTCAGACGTTGTGCTATTTGCGGACTGGATATGTACTCATGACCTTTTTCTATATATTCTGCAAGTATACTGTGGTATAACGTTAAACGATTCGAAACCTTGTCGGGTATATTTTTGCTCATATTCACCTCTCATTTTGCACTATTATAAATCAAATTAAGAAATAAATCACGATTTAAATTTGGTGAAGTATTCTTAAATCCTTTATTGAAGTTAAATAATTTTTCGGATAAAATTTAACCAATTGGAATATTGATAATAGAGGAATAACAATGTCGGAAGAAAAAAAAGAATATAAGGATTCATTGAACTTGCCGCAAACTACTTTGGCTATGAGAGCTAATGCGGCGCAAAAAGAACTTGAAACTCAAAAATTTTGGGAAGATAACAATATATATGAAAAAAATCTTGCTCAACGCGATATGTCAAACAAATTCGTTTTGCACGATGGACCACCTTATTTAAGCTCTGATAAGATTCACATTGGTACTGCTCTTAATAAAATTCTGAAAGACATTGTTATTAAATACAAATCGCAACGCGGTTATTATGCTCCTTATGTCCCCGGATATGATGCGCACGGATTGCCGATTGAAAATGCGGTCGTTAAAAATATAAAAGGTGGCAGGGAAGCTGTTACTCCCGCTGAATTGAGGGCTAAATGCAGAGAGTTTGCCCTTAAAAATTTGAAGGGTCAAGAAGCTAACTTTAAACGTCTCGGCGTTTGGGGTAATTGGGATCATCCTTATATAACCATTTCTCCCGAAATTGAAGCTGAACAAATCAGAATTTTTGGTGAAATGTATAAGAAAGGATATATTGAAAAAGGCTTGAAGCCGGTTTATTGGTGTGCTTCGTGTGAGACGGCTCTTGCTGAAGCTGAGGTTGAGTATGCTGATCATACTTCTACTTCCATTTATGTGAAATTTAAGTTTGAACCGGACGATGCAAGAGAGGTATTTAAAAAGGCTAATGTAGTTTCTGACAAAAATCTTTATGCTGTAATTTGGACCACTACTCCTTGGACGATTCCTTCAAATTTGGCAATTAGTGTTAATGCTAAACTTCAATATTTGCTTGTTCAGTATAAAAATGATGTATACACTATTGCGGCAGGTTTGCTTGATGGTTTTCTTAAAGACAATGCTATTGAAGAAGCTGAAATTAGTGTTTTGGGCGAACTTTGTGGAGCTGAGCTGGAAAATTATAAAACAAAACACCCATTATACGATAGATATAGTCCAATATTAACGGGCGATCATGTTACGCTTGATGCCGGTACCGGTTGTGTTCATACCGCTCCGGGACATGGTTTGGAAGACTGGGAAGTGTGTCAGAGATACGACATCCCTGTTTTGTCTCCTTTAGATTCTAAAGGCTGCTGGACCGATGAAGTACCGGATTTGAAAGGTGTACCTTATTATAAGGGTAATGCTATTGTTATAGAAAATTTGGAAAAAACCGGCGCTTTGATGTCTAAGGCTGATATTTCTCACAGTTATCCTCATTGTTGGAGATGTAAACATCCTGTTATCTACAGAGCTACACCTCAATGGTTTGTTAAAGTTGACAAGTTTAGGGATAACGTTCTTGATGAAATAAAAAAAGTCAAGTGGATTCCTGCTTCCGGTGAACAAAGAATCTCCAATATGGTTGAATCCAGAAGCGATTGGTGTATATCTCGTCAAAGAGCCTGGGGAGTTCCTATTCCTGTATTCTATTGTGAAGATTGTAAGGAGGCTGTTGTTACTGACGAAACTATTGCTCATGTTGCTGATATTTTCGACAAAGAGTCTTCTGATGCCTGGGTTAAGTATCCGGCTGAAAAACTCTTGCCTGATGGCTTTAAGTGTCCGCACTGCGGTGGCGTTCATTTCAAGAAAGAATCGGATATCATGGATGTTTGGTTTGATTCTGGGATTACTCACAGGGCCGTTGTTGAAAAAAGATCCGATGAGCTGGGGCATTTGCCTGTTGAGATGTATCTTGAAGGGTCCGATCAGCACCGCGGTTGGTTCCAATCATCTTTGTTGACTGCCGTTGCTACTTCCGGTAAGGCGCCTTATAAAACCGTTCTTACTCACGGGTTCGTTATGGACGGTGAAGGTCGCAAGATGAGTAAGTCTTTGGGCAACGTTATTTTACCTCAGGATGTTACCAAGGTTTATGGTGCAGATGTATTGCGGCTTTGGGCTGCTTCTGTTGATTATCGTAATGATTCTAAAATTAGCGATAACATGATTAAGCAGCTTGTCGAAATATTCAAAAAAATCAGGAATACCGCACGTTTTCTCTTGGGCAATTTGTATGATTTCGATCCTAAGGCTGATTATGTTGAATATTCTGATTTGACTGAACTTGATAAATTTGCGTTGCACAAATTGAATACTTTAATTGCCAATGTTACAGAGGCGTTTGAGGATTATGAGTTCTACAAATATTTTCAACATTTGCAAAATTTTGCCGCGGTTGATTTGAGCTCTTTCTATCTCGATATTGTTAAGGATCGCTTGTATACCGCCGGCAAAAAATCACTATCAAGACGTGCATCTCAGACTGTACTTTTTGAAATTTTACAGGCATTGACCAGAATGCTGGTTCCTGTTATGCCTCATCAGGCTGAGGATATTTGGCAGAATACTCCTGAGCTTCAGAAAAATGGTCTGCAAAGTATACTGCTTTCTGATTGGCCCGTTTGTAACAAGCTGTGGGATAATCCTGATTTGGATGTTGAATTTACAAAAATTTTGAAACTCCGTGAAATTGTTACTAAATCTATTGAGCCGCTCAGGGCTGACAAGGTCGTTGGCAGCTCTTTGGAAGTCGCTGTTTATGTTAAGGGGGCTGATTCTTCTTTGCTTAAAAAGTATGAAGATGAGTTGTCCAATATATTCATTACGTCTCAGGCTTTTGTGACTGAGTCTGCACCTGAAAATGTTTTGAATGAATATAGCGAAGATGAGTATACGATATTTGTTACAAAAGCACTTGGACATAAATGTCAAAGATGTTGGAAGTACCGTGAACTTGTCGATGAGCAAAAAACTGTTTGTAAAGAATGTTTTGAGGCTGTTAATAATTAAACTTTTAGGCGGTCCTCTCTTATCCGGGACCGCCTTTGTTTTACATATATGAAAAATTTTTTTAAAAAAGTCTATACAAATATTTTTCTTTTTAAAGTTACTTTTTTCATAAGTTGCATTAGTTTTGGCGGTGGGTACGTGATTATGCCTATTATGAAAAAGTATTTTGTTGAACGCATGAAACTATTAAGTGAGTGCGAGTTGCTGGATTTGTATGCTATTGCTCAGACTGCGCCAGGGGCTATTGCTGTTAATTCATCTGTTCTTGTTGGATACAGGATTGCGGGTAAAACCGGTGCTTTGATTAGCTCTTTGGGAACAATCCTGCCTCCGTTTATCGCTATATCCGTTATTGCTCAGTTCTATAGCGGGTTTGTTGCTAATGTCTATATCTCCAAGCTCCTTGCCGGCATGGCTGTCGGAGTTGCTGCTGTTATGCTCGAGTTTTTGTTCAACATGCTCAAGATTATTTGGCGTGAAAAAAGCTTTTTTCTTCTGTCTGTTGTACTTTTATCCTTTTTGGCTGTTGAATTTTTTAACGTTAATGTTGCTTTGGTTTTGATTTTGTCTGCTTTTGTTTGCTTTTTTAAGTCTGTTTTTGATTTGAGGCGCGGAGGTATGAATGATACATCTGCTTGAATTATTCTGGAGCTTTATCAAGGTTGGGGCGTTTGCTATCGGTGGTGGTTATGCCACTATTCCGCTTATTAAGGATTTTATTATTGAACGACACCATTGGATTAATCTTTCTGAGTTTAGTAATATGATTACTATTTCACAGATGACTCCAGGCCCGTTGGCTATTAATTTGGCTACTTTTGTTGGAAAAAAAATTGGTGGTTTCTGGGGCTCTGTTCTGGCTACTCTTGGTTGCGTTTTGACCGGCGTTGTTATTTCTGTACTTATTTATAAGTTTTTCAACAAATTTAAGGATTCTCCTTCTGTTTCTTTTATGCTCAAGGGTTTGCGCTCTTCTACTACGGGATTGATTGCTTCTGCTTGTTCTATGGTAATTATTCTTGCATTTTTTAAAGGTGATGTTGTCTCTTTTTCGCAATTGAATTATTTTGCA
>CASEVT010000042.1 GCA_949291445.1 uncultured bacterium
ATAGTAATATCAGGTTCGGTTATAACGAACTTGACCCTAATAAATGAGTTATCACCGTCAATGACCGGAGTAATTTCTTCAACTTGCCCCACACGAAAGCCCATAAGCTGAACAGCAGACCCTGGGCGCATACCATTTACGTCTCTAAAATCCACACTCAAGCGCTCTCCGGTTGAAAGTGCTCTGCCCTTTATCCACAGAATGCCGAAGATAAAGATAACCAGTGAGATTAACGTAAGTATACCAACTTTAAATGATGATGAAAAACGCATTTGTTTAATACTATCCTTGTTTTAATTGTAAGCTAAGAATCTGAAAGTGCAACCTTCATAGGCCCGTTAATGTTAGCATTAACAAACTGTCTGGTATAATCATTACCATTTTCAATCATATCCTGTGCGCTACCACAAAATACGATTTTTTCATTATACAACATAATAACTTTATCAGCACACCTCTTAATGGTGGAGAGCTGGTGCGTAACGATAACAGAAGTAGCCTTAAGCTCATTTCTGAGACGAACAATATAATCCTCAATAACCGTTGAAGAAACCGGATCAAGCCCCGAAGTCGGCTCATCATAGAGTATTGTACTGGGATTGGTAACGATTGCACGGGCAAAGCTGACTCGTTTTTGCATACCGCCTGACAGCTCATGCGGCATTTTGTTTTCAATCCCCTCAAGCCCGACCATTTTTAGCTTTTGAGCTACAATATCCTTTATTTCATTTTCAGTATATTTATTTTTAAATTCTTTTCTTTCTTTCAACGCAAAAGCAATATTTTCATAAACATTAAGCGAATCAAAAAGTGCCGAATACTGAAAAACCATAGCAATATCGCCTTCAGAAACAACTATCTCTCCGCTGTCAGGCTTTATCAAACCGCAAATAAGTTTGAGGATAGTACTTTTACCTGCACCGCTCAAACCGACAATCGCAAGGATCTCACCGTCATCAACTTTGAATGAGATATTATCGAGAACAGTTTTATCCTTAAACGATTTTTTCAAATTTTTAATTTCAATACTCATTTTAACCTTCTTATTCAATCAAAAGAAAAATATCATAGCAATTATATAATCAATAATAGTAATTGCAACAAAAGACCAAACAACAGCCTTGGTAGTAGACAACCCGACCCCCTTGGCGCCGCCGTAGGCAAGATAACCACAGACGCAGCTTATTAAAGAAATAGCCGCACCAAAAAGTGAGGATTTAAAAAGAGCTACATTTATATCTTTAACGAACAGCCCCTGCCAAACTGAACTTATATAATTAAGTTTGCTAACGTGAGCGGAGACATACGCTGCGACCCCACCGCAAACCAAACCGAAAAATGAAGAAATAACAACAACAACAGGCATCATTAAAAATCCGGCAATGACTCTGGGTACAAAAAGATATTTTATAGGATTAACTTTCAGTACCTTCAAAGCATCGATCTGCTCGGTAACTCTCATAGTAGCAACTTCCGAAGCATAGGCAGAACCAATCATTGATATAATTGCAAACCCCGACATAATAGCGGCAAGCTCTCTTGTAATAGTTATAGCCATAAGCATACCGACATATTTTTCGCCACCTTGTTTAACCATCTCAGGAGCAACCTGCATAGCAATGATTATACAAGTCATTCCGACAATAGACAAAGTTATGGGCAAAGAATCAACTGCAAAACGAGAACATTGTTCAATGATCAACTTCCATTGCAGCTCTCCGCGCAGGATAAACTTCATAACCTGTCCGAAACGGATTCCGATTTCACCGAGGGTTTCAAAAAAATCCTCAAGCTGTTTTGCGAGTAATCTTGCCAAATTATACGTCGCAGATTGTCGAAATAACTCCATAAAATTCATATTTAGATTGTAACAAACAATTAAAAAATTACATAATCTTTTCATATTACATCAAAAAGTTGAGATGCTAACCATTGACAAACGGGCATAAAAGACAATAAAATGAGTAAATAGACAATAAAATAGCTTAATAAGGAGAAATAACCATTAGTAAAAACTATTCAACCGGAAAAGATCAGCCCTTGATTAACAATAATATCAGAGCTAAAGAAGTAAGATTAATAGGTGATGCCGGAGAGAATTACGGCGTAATAACAACCGCAAAAGCACTCAGTATAGCAGATGAAAAAAATCTTGATCTAGTGATTGTTTCTCCCAATCAAGAACCCCCAGTAGCAAAAATAATGAATTATGGCAAATATAAATATGAGCTTGAAAAAAAAGCTAAAGAAGCCAAGAAAAAACAACATACAATCGAAGTTAAAGAAATCAAAATCAGATATAAAATTGATGTACACGATTACAATGTAAGAATTAAAAATATCAAAAAATTCATCGCCTCAGGTGATAAAGTAAAAATTGTGATAATGCTAAGAGGCAGAGAAATGCAACATACAGAACTTGCATTCAATCTGGCGAACAGATTTATTACCGACCTTGAAAATGAGCCTATAAACATAGAAAAGAAACCGTCACTCGAAGGTCGAAATGTTATAATCATGCTCGCTCCGTCTTCATAAAATGGCTCGAAACAAAATATTCATAACACACAAATAAACCCCGCCAATTACTAACTTAAGCGGGGTTTGTGTTGAATATTTTTAACTTGTTTACTCTTTTTTAGGCTCCTTGCCGATGGCCCATCTTAAGCCGGCGGAGAGGGAGACGCCGTTGCGGCCGCCGTTTTGGATCATTGCTTGTCCATAGGCTACAAATTTGCCTTTTACGCTTCTTTGCAAGCCTACTCCATACTGTAC
>CASEVT010000043.1 GCA_949291445.1 uncultured bacterium
ACGTTGAGTTTCGGCGGACAGGACGAAACTGGACGATGGCGACGTAGAAATCTTTGATTTCACAGGAGCATAGTTCGATTTTACAGACATTATCTCCATACTTTTGAAGTTTGAGCCGTACTCCGATGGAGTAGGCGAAAACGAAAAAGCAAACGGATGTGAGTCCGTGACGGCGAAATAACGAATTTATTTTACAGTCGGATTAAGCTCCTATTTTTTGTTAAGCTAAAATCACTACCTGCATTTATTAATTCTAAATTATAGTCATATCAGCTATGATTGAGCGTTATTTTTTAAAAAATCTATTAGCCTGTTTTTTCTTTTTCTGAACAACTCTACTTTTGCGACATCACCATTCCAACAGGCGTCAATCAAAAAATCCATATTAAACGGTTCTTTAGCTCGTTGCATTTTGAAAATCATTTCATTAGGCAAAATTGTTTTGGGGTTCAATGAATCGACAATAAGTTGAGTCATTTCTTCCGCAACCATCTCACATGGGCTTGTTGAAGCATAATTCCCTGTTTCTTTTTTTATTAAAGAAATCGTATCTGCGTTTTTAAATTCTTTCTGAAATTTACCCATTAACTTGCTGCCATTGCCATATTTTTTAATCAAATTATCAAGATGAGCACTATGTACAAATTCATGGATAAACGGGGCTAAAAAATGACTTGTAGATAACAACTTTTGTTTTTTTAGCACAAGCATCCGTTCTTGAATAGACTCCCAATTTTGTTGCCGATTCATAATAACGCTTCGTAGCGGAAAATCTTCATGAAATTTTCTGTATAGAGAATTGTCGCAAGGATACGTTGCGCAAATGCCCAGATATGACTCATATATCGTCCCACGAAAATCTTTCAACAAGATACTGGGCGGTTTAGCAAATCCTAGTTTTTGAAAAATATTGACAGTTAACGCACTAAAAGCCGCAAATACAGGATTATTACCAAAATCAGCATTTATATGAAACTTATCTTGCAACTCTCTGGCGACCTTATCAGGATTAACACTATATGCCCCCTTTAAAACTGCATTGAAACCCAAGCACGAGTTTAGGGCACTGACAGATTCTTGAGTATTTTGCTTTCGTAGCGCTTTTAATGTTGATTCCGGAATAAAACCTTTAAAGTTTGCTGCTTTTTGGTGATGGCTATGTATTTTCATACGCTAATCTTCTATTGTGAAACAAAATTTTTACACAATATTTTATTCCGTAACAAAAAATTTTATCAAATATAAAACAACTTGTATTAACTTATATTAATTTTTTTGATTTTAATAGCAAAAGTTTTTTTTATGGAAATTATAATATTAAGAAAAAAGAGAGTGACGTATGAAAATATCAAATTTTGGTTATTTAAGAGATTTCAAATTAAACTGCAATTTTAAAAAAACGGTTGACTACGGTGCAAAAGACAAAGACTTGGTTTATATACCGATTTTGTTTGATGAAGAAGATACATTTGTCCCATCATCACAACAAGACGGTACAAAAAATACAAATACTTCATATAAACCCAAAGTCGGCAAAATTGTTTCTGCAGGCGGCGGCGTATTTGCAGCAATTGAGGTTATACCGGATACAATAAACAAAGTTATCAACAAAACCTCCGATGTTGCAAAAAACTCTATGCAGCAAATCAAATCCGTAAAAGATACATACAATGAAACATTTAACAAGCCATCCCCGCAAGAATCAGAAACCGCACACCTTCATGCTCAAGCCAATAATTCAAATTATGAACAAGCTACAAGCAACAACCACCATGATAATGACAATTATGACATTTTATCTGATGAAAAGCATGACTCCACAGTAACTAATGAAAGAAATGAACACGACGAACATAATTCACATATAACAGAAGAAAATAATCAAGAATATGAACCTCATACTGATAACACAGAAGACCCGACTTCGCCGTCAGAACCCGATATTTCACAGGAGCCGGAAGATTTAGATGATCTTGATACCGGAGATTATTCGGTTACATCGGATTAAAAATTATTGCTTACTATAAATTGAAGAATTGACATGAAAATTTCGATTATAAAAAATAATTATTCCATAAGCTATGGACAAACAAATCCGGATTTTTACCAAAGCAGGATATCCCAAAAAGTTGCACCGGTGGACACTGTTGAGATAATTGAAAATGTTATGAATGATATCGAACCATCCGGTCCGGTTAACGAGAAAAACAAGCTGTTTTTTAAGATAGGCAAAATTTTTGAAAATGCAGAATCTTTTGAAAACGCAAAAGCTTTTTACAAAAAGGTGAAAGACAACACACCCCCAAATGAACTAAACCGACACAAAAATATAGATTTTGACATAAAACGGGTAAATCAAAAAGAACTTGAAAAATACACAAAAAGGTGGGAGGCATAGAATTGAAAATTAGTGTTGTTAACAATCTGCATCCTGCACAAAGAACTTCCTTCAAACAAGAAAATTCTATTGAACACTTGTCCGGTCTTGATATTGTCAAAAAATACGAAGAAATAACCGATAAAAAAGCTGATGAAAACAGAACATTAAACAATAAACTAGATGATGTTTTGTACAACGCAATATTTATAATGGAACAAAACGGCAAATATAAAGAAGCAAAAATTTTGTATGATGCCTTCGTTGATGATACACAGATATATGACGATCCTAATTTAAACAATACAATAGGCAGACTTAACAAAAAAATGGGGGATATTGAGCAGGCAAAAAGAAATTTTGACAATGCATATTATAACCTGAAAAATGCCGAAGATTCGAGAAAAATAGATATAATAAAAAACTATTTTGAATCAAATATCATTTTAGGTAACAAAGAGCTAACCGATGAAATTTTTGTTAATCAATCTTATCCGTATACGGACGAAATATATTTATATCTAACATCAATATTAGACAATGAAAACAACGATAAACTCCAAGAATCCAATAATATCAAAGCAGCATACAGAATTGGGAAATCATTGGGATATATGGATGATGACATAATTTTGAAAAACGCATTCATTTTATCCGAAGAAGGCGACTACGAAAACAGTAACAAAATAATATTAGAGAATCTTGACCGACTAAGACAGGAAAGAAAAGTTTATACAAAAGAATTTGCAGATTATCTTTTGTTGTTGGGGATAAATTCGTTTGAGACATCCGATGAAGAAACACTAAACAAATCTACCAACATATTTAAAAACGTCTCAGAAATATCAGAAATAACAGGACTCTCATACACAAAAGAAATAGCAGATTATTCGATTGCCAAAAACCTTTATATAGAAAACTCCGAAAACTTTTATAGTTATGCTCAAAAGCTGCTGGACAGCGTAAAGAATAAAGAATATAAAATAAGTTTAAATGAAATGTTAGCAGACTTTTTGTCCGATAAAAATCAATCGGAATCATCCAAGTACTATGAAAATGCAATCTCGATTCTTGAACGTGATGAAATAAAAAATAAAAACAGAATTTTTGAGTTGTATAAAAAGCTGGAAAAAGTAAGCCCCCAAGAAATACAAAAAATAGAAGAAAAAATAAAAGAACTTAACGTAGAGAATCTCTACGATACAAAACATCTAATCGATAGTTTAATTTCGACATATTCTAAAACTGACTACAAAAAGTTAGAAGATATTACAAAAAGAGTACTGGAGAAATCAGATAACAAAACCCACAAAACACTGGCACAAATATTTTTAAATCTTGCAAAATTAAAGCAAGGAAGCGATATGAATCAGTGTATTAAACAAATTGACAGTTCATTAAGTAATTTGAAAGAAACATTCAAAAAAACCAAATCGAAAAATATAGAGCAAGTTATCTGTTACACACACAAAAATAAAGCCGGAATTTTCTTCAATGCCCTGAGATACAGAGACGCTGCGAATGAAATAAATGAAGCATTAAAATATTTAAACGAAGATAATAACAGCAAAGATACAGTCAAAAAAAATAAAATCATAGCAACATTGTACAATTACAAAGCTAAAAACTATATAACAGCAGAAATACAAGCACTAGATTATTTAGGAATTTTACTGGACAAGAAATTCAAAAGCACAAAACCAAAGAATATAACATCAGACGTAGATGAATATTTAAAGAATACAAATGACACCCAGAAGAGAAAAATTGCCTCGGCATACGAAACATTAGGTTTAATAAATTTGAAGAATCACAATTTTAAAGATTCGCAAGACTATTTTATGTCGGCAGTAGAAATAAGAGAACGGCTGAAAGATAAAGATCTGGCACTCGCAAATTCATATGCCGCACTTTCAAGATTAGCGATATTCAACAGCACGTTATTTAAAGCTAAAAGACCTAATTCATCAAAAGAGCTGCATAAAAAATGTTTGGAAATACTAAAAGCAAAATATCCGAACGAACAAATAACAGCAGCAGAAGAAGATTTTCACAAAAAATACTACGGTACCTCACTAAAATCGGCAGGAAAATACATAAAAAACCAATTTGTCGGACCTGATGAAGATCTAATAGACAAATTCAAATGTTATTATAAAGACAAAGAGCTAAGCATATGCGAATAGTAGAATTACAAACAAATACAAGAACCGGAAATCTGACAGCAAGAAAATTTAACAACGAAAAAAGCCAAACAAAAGCCCCGACAGCATACCCGACTTTTGCCACAGCCCAATATAACATCTTCGGTGCATATCCGTATCAAATAATAAATTTCAAAGGTTATGCGGAAGATAAAAGTTTCATAGATTCGGCGATAAATTTGTTAGATACAACAATAGAAGATGTAAACAGCATAATAAAAAACACATACACAGAAGGCTATAACAACGATTTTTTAGACACGGTAAAAGCAATAGAACAAGACCCGAATTTATACGCAAAAATAACAGAAACCCCTGAAATATTTGACAAGCTGGAAGCAGGATATAACATTTTTAACGATATAGTTATAGGCTCAATTGAAGAAATAAGATATAATCAAAAGTCATATACAAACTATTGGGAAAAGACAAGTAAAATCGGAGAACAAAAGACAGCTGATATCATAAAAAGTGCAGTAAACAAAACAGATGAAAATATAAATAAAATAATAAAAAAATCCGATGATAAAGACTATGAAAAAATAAAGCTGAACCTGTCAAAAGCCTGGTTTGAAAACGCATACAACCTGATAAAACAAGAAAAAGCAGAATCAGTAACGAAAAGTTACAATGAACTTGCCCAAACAGTGAATCCTCAATATGCAAAGACTTTTTTGCTAAATGAACAAACAAGTTTATGTAACGAATTTAACCAAAAGACAAAAGGCAGAATACTGTCTGCTGAAAGTGATAATGAACAAAAGGAACAAGCATTTAAGCTCATGTTGTCATATATACAAAGCAAACTGCTTGAAGACAAGGGCAAAGAGCTAGATAAAGATTTTTCAAAAATACTAAAAGCAAAAAACACACTCGAATATGCAAAAGATAAAGAATCAATGTTTTATGCAAAATATGCAATAAATATCTTGCACAATATGGCATTTGAAAAATGGGAAAAAGACAATCTAAAACAGACATTGAACGTAAAACTGCAAAAAGAAATTTTTTATAATAAAGAAGAAAAGAAGAATGAAGAACTAAAAAAATTTCAAAATTACAAAAATTTTGATACGGATGAAAAATATTTTGTAGCAAGATACTACGATGCGTGCTGCAAAGACAACAATAAATACAATTTTGATGACAAAGATTATGTATGGCAAATTATAAACAACAGGCACAACACAAAACCTGCAAAACAGGCTATCAATGAACTTGCCCATTCAGTCAAAGAGCAGCAGGATTTTTACTTTGCACAACTGGACAGTTTTTATGAACTTTTAAGACAACGGAAGTTGAATCCTGAAACACAAATGCCGACAAGACAGGTTGATACACCTAATGACAAGCTGTCATTTGCGGATTTATATTTAGAAAAACTGGGCAAGATTAGCAACTTCAAGAGAAAATCCGAAGAAGAAAAACTTGATTATCTGTCCAATTTAACAAAAGAAGAAATACACTTATTGAATACCGAAATCAAAAAAGATTGGTACAGAAATGACCAGAAATACTCACTACTTGCACAAGTAAACGAACAAGCGAGAACAACGAGCGTATTTCTAAAGATGTGTGATGAACTCAAAAAAATAAACATAAATCTTGAAGATATAAAAATAAAAACAGACGAAATAACAGTCTCACTAAAAGATGCACTTGAAAACAGAAATATTATAGCAAGGCAAATAAATGAAGATTCGATTATCAAACTCACATCACAAATATCGCAATTACAAAGGGAATATGAAATTTTAGAACCGGAACAGCAGAAAATAGTAGACGAAAAAGTATCAGAAATATACCCCAACATAATCAAAATGATTACAAATAATAAAACAGATAAAACACTCAAAGAAGATTTAATAAAACTGTCAAAAATGGCGAAAAACAAAGAATCGACGAACGCAATGCTTGCCTACACAAAAAGTTTTTTACTTTCAAATTGTTTGCGAGACGGATTTAACAACAGCATACATTATATAAAAAACATAAATGAACTGGTAAAGACAGCAAAAGTCACAAATAATCTATCCTGGGCAAATCTCGGATTAAACACGACGACAGAAGGTTCACCATTTAGTGAATTTTTTGAAGCGATGCCGCCTGATATTGCACCAATAGGCGCAGTCCAAAACGCAGGAATGGGACTAACGATAGCAGCCACGGGACTAACAGCCAAAAGCGGAGCACTGGGTACAGCAGCAACCGCACTTTTTAATCCGGTTACAGCAGCCGCTCTGGCAACAGTATTAGTAGCCGGCACAGGGGCAATAATAGCAGCGCACCAAGCCGGCAAACTGGAGCATAAACAGCGGGATCTGGTTTTTCAACTTGAAGTTTAATAAAAAATAATGAGGTAAAAAATGAAAATTCGCCAAATATCACCAACGAAATATTATCAAGCAACCCCCGATAAATACAGCTCACTAAATTGCCCAGACAAAGGTCAAAATAACTATATCACAACTGGAGCAGTATACAATTGTAATTTTAAAGGATTTACAGGACTCAAAGAAACCTTAAAACAAAATGTAAAAAAAACCTTTACCACCACAGTGAGCAACATAACAAATACCGCATCAAATATACAAAAAAATATGATAGAACCTATATACAATAAATTTTTTGCACGCACAACAAAACCAATAAAACCGAAAAAAGCACAAAAAAATATCCAACAGATAGTCCCCCAAGCAGCTAAATCTATCATTCCGGAGCCCAATTTCAGTATGGACTATAAAAAAGTCCTGAATGATCTGCAAACTATGGAAGAGATAGACACAAATTGGGTAAAATCCAATACCGCTGTTTTGAAGGCAGTATTTGGATATAAAGATACAAACATGTCGGAACAATTCTTCAAAATCCAAACAGCAGAGATAAACAGAGCAAGAAATGAGTATATAGAAGAGATTATGAAGTTGCAAACAAAAGAAAAGGCAGAATATATAAAAAGTATCCGGAACGAATTCATAGAGATAAACCCACCATTCAAACCGGTAAACAAGGAAAAGAATATATCGGGATTACAAGCCTTACAAAAATACGGAACCAGAGATGATTTTTTGAAATTAAATGCAGAATACAGATTGTCCGAAGACAGCGACATAATGAAAGAATACGCAAAACTGGCAGGTATTGTCGGTTTACCCTCAGATATCATTCCATTAAGAGCAAAAATCAATGATAACGGTATTAAAACATATACCGAAGAAACTATATCAGAAATAATGAATACCCTAAAAATACTTATGGTCGATAAAGCAAAACAAGGATATTTCAAAAACGCAAGTTACGACTCATATAGAGAATTTGAGAAACTCTCAACACACAAAAATAATAAAATAGCAGAAAATGCAAAAGCCATAATGAAAAGATTGTCCAATGAAAACCCTTGGATGTTGGAATAATTGAATAACAAAACTTAATAAAACAACACAATAAGTCAAAAAAAATTAATCATATGTTTTGTACACACAGAGGTAAGATTTATGACAGTACATTTCAAAAATAGTTTTCAAAATATAATGCCCTCCGCAGTAAAACCTGCAACATATTCATCTCACCCCCAAACGACTGAACAAAGAAAATCCGAATCAAAATATTACAATAAAAAGTATGTAATAGCAGGTTCAACAGGAATTTTGTTATTATTAGCAGGAATAATAAAGAGAAAAGCAATAAGTAATTTGTTTAAAAATATTTTTTCAAAAATAAAAAAAGAACCGAAAACTATTCCGCCGGAACCGACAAAAGTTCCGACACCGCAAACGACGGTTTCAACGCCACAAACGACGGTTTCAACGCCGCAGACGACGGTTTCAACGCCGCAAACGACGGTTTCAACGCCACAAACGACGGTTTCAACGCCGCAGACGGCTATTACATCGCAGCCGACAACTGTAATGCCACCGAAACCAACAAAAACAGAACTACCAAAACCCACTTTTACAGTTAGCAAAGAAAATACAGAACAATATGCTAAAGAAAAAGCAGAATATATAAAGAGTATCTGGGACGAGTTTTTGGACGTAAACACGCCGTATAAACCGGTAAATAAAGAAAAGAATATACTTGGATTACAAGCCTTACAAAAATACGGAACCAGAGATGATTTATTGAAATTGAGCGCAGAATACAGATTGTCAGAAGACAGCGACATAATGAAAGAATATGCAAAACTGGCAGGTATAGTCGGTTCACCCGCAGATATCATTCCACTAAGAGCAAAAATAAATGAAAAAGGTATTAAAACATATACTGAAGAAACTATATCAGAAATAATGAATACCTTAAAAATACTTATGGTTGATAAAGCGGAACAAGGATATTTTAAAAACGCAAATTACAATTCATATAGAGAATTTGAGAAACTCTCAACCCACAAAAACAATAAAATAGCAGAAAATGCAAAAGCAATAATGAAAAGATTGTCCGATGAAAATCCCTGGATGCTGGAATAATTGAAGAATCATTAAATCCGCTAAAACAATAAGAATTTTTCACGCCTATAAAATAAATAAAATAATAACGAAGAGATCGGAGAGTAAATGAAAATATCAAGAATACCTACATATAGGTTTTCAGAAACAAAAATAACAAACAGCGGGCAACAGCCTGATAGCATAGCCTTCAAAAGTTCGCCTGAAAATAATAAACCAGATAGGTTTTGGAGAATTTATGCGACAAAAAATTTTCCAAATCCGAATTTAATTAACAATGAAGTTTACAAGATAAAATTATCACCGTTAGAACAGCAGCGAGAAATAGACAGACAGAATCGAATCCAGCAAGACAAGAACGATTATCTGTGGGCAAAAAGCTGGAATCCCAAAATAGCAAAAGATGAATCTGACAGACAAGCAGAAAAAGAGATTAATTTAAGGGAGAAAGAAGCAATTTTCTACCTGAAAAACCGTACCAAAGAGTTGATAAGAAATAAATATAATTGTGAATATATAAAAAAGTACGATTTATATGAAAAAGTTATGAACAACATTTCATATTATGAAAAGTTGTTCAAAGACGATATAAAAACAATGCCACGTTCGTTATCAGAGATTATGAAAAATACCAAAGGAACACTGACCGAAAAAATAGCAGGATATAGCGGATTAAAAAGAGATATGCATGCGAGATTTGTAACACCTGTTACACAAGAGATGCTGGAAGGAGGAGAAAGACAAGTTGCGAACTCTATTCTGTTATGCGGACCGACAGGATGCGGAAAGACTGTTATAGCTGAGGCAATCGCAAATGAAACATACTGCCATATAGACAGAATAAATACTGATACAAATCCGGATAATTTCTGTGAAATTATAGAAAGCAGTATCAAAAAGGCACAAATAAGATACTATGAAAAACAAGTACAGCTTCAAAATCTAAGAAACAGTGCAGAATACAAAAATATGACACAAGACCAAAAAGATGAAGCGATAAAGAAAATTGGCTCGCCAAGGAGCGTTATCATAATTGATGAATTTGACAGATATTTCAACCCGCTATCAGTAGAGCAAAGCACAATAAATTCAAATAGAGATGCCGTTAAGCTCTTTTTTGACGGATGCGCAAAACTTCCGACGGCAGAACGCTCAAATTCAGGTGCAGCTGTGACGTTCGTATGCACAACGAACTATCCCGCAAGGATCCCGCTGGGTGATTTTAACACAAATAAAGTTCAAGTATTTGGTGTATTTCCGCCATCAGGTCAAGATATGGAAGATGTTATCAGATATTACATGAGAAAGGGCAATGCGCTAATAAGAGAATACCGTAAAATTTCTCCAAACCTTCAAGAAATAAATCCGAATGAAGTAAATTTAAAGAAGTTTGTGAAAAGATTTGAACCCACAGAGGAAGAAGGAGCCTTTAGCAACGATGCAATAAGAGATATAATCCTAACGGCAGTGGAATCATATATTGATGAACCTGATTACGATTTTAATGTGTATCTTATACGCGGATTCAAGAACTCAATCAGAGATATCAGACCTGACAAGCTTAAAAAATATACTGAACAATTGGAAAAAATTCATCTCAAGCAAGAAGAACAGCAAACAAAAATAGATCCGAACACTATGTCAGAAAAAGAAGTTATACAAAAGAGAATTGAGAATTTAACAGAGTATGGTGAAGAATTTTTAATGCCTGCACAACTTGAAGAACTAAATAACTTAAGAGCAAAACTTGGTGAAATTGAAAACCGGAAGGACTGATCATATATGAAAATACATTCAATATCCGAGAATTACAAAACGCAAAAAAGACATTTCACAAGAGCAGAAGAAACAAGAACTGAAACCCCGAAAATCTATAACACAAAACCGACACTGACAGGTATTCCAAAATCATATATATCATTCGGCGAAAATAACAGAATTTCGAATTACAAAAGAGAAGAAGAGATAGCGAAATACCTTGAATGGAGAACAAGAGCGAAAGATTTGGAGCGAGGTGAAGAATACTATAGAGAACGTGTCCAATCCAGAATAGATGCAATTGTTTCTGAACGTTCACATTACGGTTATTTTAGCGGTAACTGGAAGATCGGCAAAGTAAAAAAAGTTGAACGAGCAAGAATCGAAAAGGAAGAATACGCAAAATATCTCAAAGAAAAAGCAGAATATAAAAAAATAATGGACAACGAAGCGTACTACAAAGGGCTTGTTAGCACGGAAGATATAGAAATATACGAGAAAGTAAAAGAGCATCTAAAAAAAAGAGCATCATTAGATAAAAGAATCGCAGGCTACCGGCAATTAAAAAACACAGTAAAAAAACTAATAATAGAGCCGATACAAAAAGAAACATCCCTTAATACAAAAGAAAAACTCCCGCCGGCATTGATGTTGTATGGACCGATAGGATGCGGCAAATCAGAACTGGCAAAAGCCATCGGACAAGAAGCAAATTGCAATGTTATAGAATTTCCTAAAGGGACACATCCGAGAAAATTTGTAACCATCATGAAAGAAACGATGGATGCCGCTAAAAGTTATTATACAGAGCAAAAACAGATACTTGATCACAGATACGAAAATTCCAGCTATCAAAAATTGAGTACAGACGAAAAAGCTTCATATATTGCGAATTTAAAATCACCCAGAACGATTGTCATAATTGATGAAATTGAGCAATATTTTAATCCCGAGACGAGAGGGAATTCAGAAGATATTGCAGATATAAATAAAACATTATTGAAGGGTCTGCTGGATCATTGCAGTGAAAATCCTGCCGATAGCAACGCCGGTGATGCGGCAGGAGTAACGTTCATTTTCACAACAAATTATCCAACCATAGTCGATTCGGAAATATCATTGAGAACAGGAAAATGCAGAAGAGCCCCTGTATCATTGCCGGAAAATAATGATATAAAAGATATTATGAAGTTTTACATAATGAATTCAGCAAATCCGGCAATAAACGCAGCAAAAGAAAAAGGAATCAACGTAAACCCGATAGATGCAGAACAAATTCCATACAACAGTTATCTAAAATTTGTGCAACCGTCAGAAGAGAAAGGCGCATTTTCAGGTGCCGGTATTAAATCCGCGGTAGAACAAGCAGCCACTAATTACATAGATAACCCTGAAAATTACATAAATATTCAATTAGCAAAATTATTATCTGACAGCACTTATAGGATTCCAATGGAAAAGCTTAAAGAATACAAAAAAGAAATGGAATCTATGGGTAAACTATTAAAGGATATTGATGAAAAAGAAGAATACGAATTACTAAAAGATTTGAAAGAGCTGGATATGATAAATCCTAAACAACAAACTCGATTTGAGCTTTTAAAAAGTGCTTACGAAATGAGAGAGAATTAAAATGAAAGTTAATCAAAACCAATACCAAAGAAGAAATACCGGAGAAAAAACCACATCATTCAAAAGATATTACGATGCAGAAATGATGAAAGAATTTGAGAAGCTGGTAAAGTATTACAAAAAACACAACCCCCGGCTCCAAGGTGAAGATATAGCAGTAATGAGAAAGAGTATAGATTCATTCAATGCGGTATATAAAGGAGCACAGACTGTAAACACCGAAAATGTAGAAAATCAAATCTACAAAAAGTTCAAAATACCGGCAGATTTTAAAGGTGAGAAATTTATAGCAAGCATGAGCGCACTAACACTGAATATCTTTAAGAAATTACACCTACCGTTACCGACAGGCATATACGTAGCCCCACTGAATGAACATGTAGCAGCAAGCTGTGATACAATGGACAGATTTATAACCTTTAATCAAAATGGTGACTGGGCAAACTCTCAATACAGAGCAATAATAGAAAAATTAGCCAACTGGTCATCGACAGGACATTTTTTAAAAACACCAATACACGAATTCATGCACAGCGCACATCTGGCAAATATCCACAAAATTGCAGCACAGAAACAACAACTGGTTGACTCTTTACACAGTAAAATGCTAAGAGATTTTTTGAAAATGGATTTTAAAACAAAAATGATAAACGAAGCAGGTGCGGCACTTGCAGATCCACTGGCAAACCAAAAAGTCGCACAAAAGGTATCAGAATACGGTTCCTACACACCGGCAGAAATGTACGCAGATATCGGAGCAAAAATGATAACTTATAATTTAGACCGAAAAACCGTACTACCAACAAGAAATCCGTTCGTATTTAAAGACTTCACTGAAGACAAGTACCTAATGAAAATGATGAACGACATCTGGAGCGGAAACGTTAAAGATTATATAAAGTAGTATTGAGAAAAATTTACACACAAATTACTGATTAGCTAACAAATAGCCGTAAAATACATTACAAACATTTAAAATGTAAACAAGTGTAAAATGAGAACAAAACAGTGTTCAAAAAATATCTATTCCGTCTTTAAATAAATATTATGATAGAAAATAATATACAACCATCATTCAAAGGACTATTTAAAATACAGGACAGGCGTGTTTTACAAGCGGAGCAAAATTTTTCGAGAAACTTGTACAACAAGCTCGGACAAATATGTTACGACGAATACGTATCAAGAGTGGATATGGCAGACGGTGCTTTTTTAATTTCAGACAAATCAAGAGACGCGAATATCTTTTCTAAATTGCTAAAAGAAGGTATCAACTTTTTGTATAAAAATATTGATATAGATGAAATCAATCTTCATAACGTTGAAAAACTTAACGACTATTTTCCGAAAATAAAAAAAGAACAAAATAAGATTACATTTAAATTACCCACAGCCCAAAAATATTGGCTAAACTAAACGGACAGAAATATGAAAATCCACCCTGTTATACTAACATGCCCAAATGCGAACAACAGAAAGACTGACAGACCGAATTTTTCAGGGCAGAATGAAAAATTAATCAACCGAATCCTAAACGAAAACCCCAAAAACATAAAAATGAATTTCAAACTCATTGAACGCACCTTGAATTTTCTGGGTTTAAAAACAATAAAAACAGGCGGAACACACGTAAAAGTTCCACTTTCAGACACAGAACATGAAATTTTTATTATAGAACACGGAACACGCAAAACATCACATTTTACTGAAGTTATAAAACTAAAAAAAATAATTCAAAGATTCTACAAACCAAAGTCATTAAACTAAGTTTGACTAATTTATAACAAGAAAAGATTTCAACTTCCTTGCACTTTTATTCTTATCAGAAATAATGCTCAAAGGCTCATATTTAGAGTTTCCTCTAAAGTCAATAGAAGTTGAGCCACCACCATCAAAATTCATTGCTTTTGTAAGTTTTAACGTTTTGCAAAACTGAGCGAGCTCAGGCAGAGTCATTTTATGAAATATAGTTGCAATAATAATGTAAACATCATTATCCTTAATACCGATAGCCGTACGCGCACATTTTTTCATAGCGGAGATAGAATCACGAACGAGCACACCATCCTTATACTCAACAAAATATTCATCTTCAAGACGTAACGCAGGATACAGTTCCGGTCCTGCTTGGATTGAATGCACAATTTTACAACTGGTACGTTTCAAACCGAAAGGCGGCTCGGAATGTTTTCTGATATCGAATTTTTGCTTTCCCTTACAGTCCAACACACGGAACTCAGACCTGTTAAAAATTTGTTCCAAATGTGGTTTTACAGCCTGATTAGAGATAAGACTCTGATTGGTTTTAGGATCAAGAACAACCTTACCATCCACAACAACATAAGAAGAAGTACTTTTGTTATTCGGGTCAAAATACCCGCCATTAACCACCAACTCTGCATTCGTATCATCGTATACATTTTTATTAAAAGTCAAAAGTCTTGTAACATAAGGTTTAATGGTTTTTATATGTTCTTGAGGAATTTTAAAAACATAAACCCCGTTATAATTTTTGACCTCAATAATTTTGTCCGTAGTTGCATAACCGCAGAAAACAAAACTTGCAAACAACAAAACAAAAGCATAAAGAAATTTACTCATTATAAATCTTTCACTTTCTTAAATGCCAATATTGCAATAAAAATTGCTAACGGCTGAATGGTAGAAGTAATGTAAGGACTAAGGATCCCTTTTTCGGCACACATATCAAAGAACGGCAGGGTAATATAATACCCGAAAACGATTGCAATACCAATAGTAAACCCGACCAATCTTTGTTCTCTTGGTTGACTAAATCCCAAAATAGAACCCAATATTGCAAACAAAATACAAACCAGAGAATGAAAATAGCGTTGCAAATATTTGTTCAAATTAAATCTATATTCATCATGAAGATTTTCCTTTTTCAAAAGGCGAATATAATCCGTCATCTGAGAGTTATTCAATTCCCTATCACGGCAAATAGAGTAATTCATGAGTTTAAAAGCAGTTTCACCGGCAATCCCGTCGAGGACTTTGACATCTTTGTGATGAGTAATTTTTTCAAAAACCCCAGCCTTATCAAGCTGATACTTTTTAACATTATGCAAATACCAGGTTTTATCTTTATAGACGGCATAATCGGCGAGTAAAATATTATCCAAAACGCTGGTATCCTTGTACTGATCGGCATTAAAATTCAAAACGAGCGGAGTAGAAATCTGGCTCGAGTGGTACTTAGGGACAATCAAAATTTTTTCCAACTTATCCTTATCGGCTTTTACATTATAAACAAAATGAGTTTCGTAACCCTCATTTTTCAATCTGTTTATTTTTTGTTCACTATAAGGAATGAGAGTGTTATAAAGAGCAAAACAAATCACCGTCAGTATAATACTAAGAGCAATAACAGGAGTAACAATCCGCCAAAAACTAACCCCAATACTACGAAAAATAGTAAGCTCAAAATCCTTGCTCAACTTGTCGAAAGTAAACAGTGAGCCCAGCAGAAGCCCGACCGGAAGAGCCTTTCCTACGATTTTAGGTATTTCATAAATCAATAACTGAACCCCGACCCAAGGAGTATACTGACCGGACAAAGTACGTTTTATAACCTTCAACAAAGTTTCAGGAGCAATCCAAATTACGACAAATAGAAAAATACAAACGATTGTCGCAGCAAGAACTTGTTTAAAAAGGTACCTGTCAAAAATCTTAATACCCATTAAAGCGTGAAGTCCTTTCCGAGATAAAACTGTTTAGCGACAGGATCATTAGCAACCTCATCGCTTCTGCCCTGAATTTTAATTTTTCCGTCAAAAATGACATAAGCTCTATCAGTAATAGACAAAGTAGCCTTAGGGTTATGGTCAGTAATCAAAACGCCAAGTCCCTTATCTTGAGAGAGTTTTCGGATATTATCCTTAATTTCACCGATAGCGATAGGGTCAATACCGGTAAAAGGCTCATCGAGCAGAATAAACTCCGGACTGGCAGCGAGAGCTCTTGCGAGTTCTACACGACGTCTTTCACCACCGGACAAAGACACAGCAGAAGACTTGCGTCTTTTTTGCATGCCGAACTCTGTCAACAAATCCTCAAGTTTTTGTTCTTTTTCTTCAATACCAAGCTTATCATTCATTTCCAAAACCAGTTTTATATTGTCTTCAACAGACAATTTTCTGAATATAGAAGCCTCCTGAGGAAGATACCCAATACCCTCCTTAGCACGAATATTCATTGGAACATCAGTCAATTCACTTTCACCTAAAAAGACCTTACCGCCATTAGGTTTAACAAGCCCGACGACCATGTAAAATGTTGTAGTCTTACCCGCACCGTTAGGTCCGAGAAGTCCAACGACTTCACCCTTATTAACCTCAAAACTTATATCGTTAACAACAGTCCTGTCATTATATATTTTTATAAGGTTTTTAGCTTCAATTTTCATATGATTCTACCACACTTTCATTCAAAAATTTTATCACAAAATCAAATGAAAAGTTACGAAAAACCTCCAACAAATTACACACCGGAATTGGTAACTTTGACTCTTTTCAAACGTTTTTCAAGTTTTCTATACCATTTTAACTTTTGACGAAAAACGTACTCATAGTTTTCGATATTACCTTGTCTAATACTTTCCAAATGACGATCACACAAAGCCTGAAAATTAGTTTCAAGCTGGTGTGTCAACTCTTTTCTATCAATACTAGTATCTGTCAAAACGAGGGGTTCACCGACTTCAACCAGAACCTCGGGTCTATCTTCTCTTAAGAACAAATAATTTGTAGAAACAGGAATAAGATTGATTCCACCAACCGATTTAGCGACTTTTTGAGCAATATAAGCCATACCGGTTTGAAATTCAATAGGTCTGTGCATAGGAGGTCTGATAATCCCCTCAGGAAAGATCCAAAGTGAAATATCCTTATTTTTCAACTGTTCCACCGAATACTGCAAAGCTCTCATAGACGCCTGCGGAGATTTTTTATTCACGGCGAAAGCGCCGGCCTTAGCAAGAATTGGGAATCGATTTAACTCTTCGATCATCATTCTGATGGTAGTATTAAATACGCGACGGCAAAGGTTGTACCCCACAATCCCGTCCCACCAGTTGTCATGCGGCGCATAGATAATATTGGCAAACTCAGGATTTCTTTTATTATAATTATCCAACCCTTTTATTTGCATTGAATAGAACCGATTTTCAAGCATCCCGTAAAAAAAGCGATCGGCCAACCATATCCAAAAAGGACCGGTTTTTGCCTCTCTAAATTTCTCATTTTTATTCCTCAATTTTGTCGGAGGAACATTTACATACAGTTGTTCGGTATTTAACTCCACCTATAAATCTCCTGTATCAATATTCTACACTTATTTAAAAAATATTAAAATATTTCTTGCAGATTTTTTAACATTATTAATAATTTCATCCAATAAACAGAGTTATGATAGCAAAAATAGTATAACAAACCTATTTTTCAATTTTGAAAGAATAGATATTAACAGTTCTGACATTTTTCTTTTTAGTAATATTAAAAGAAAATTTCACATCATTTGTATAATCAATATTAGGAATGTCGTTAAAAGAATATTTAATCTCAATGGGCTTGGAATCACTCTTAGCAGAGAGAGGTTTTTTTCTGGTAAACAGAGCCTTCTTGTAAACAACCGACTTGTCATTGTTTGTCTCAGCATTGACATCGATATACATCAGGTTAACATTATGAGCGGTATTATTTTTAATCTTAAATTTAACAATAGCGGTTTTCTTATCACCAAAAAGATGTTTTTTAATTCTGGCAGAAACAATCTCAATCCCGAAATCATCAGGCATAATCAAATATTTTTCACGGAACTTTTTAGCAAGTTTGAGCTTATGTTTGAACAGACTGGCTTCAGGCGCCATACCGGCATTTTCATAATATCTGTATGCATCCACAAGAATTTTTTCATATATATCAAAATTTATAATAGCAGGGTCGCTTTCATAAGTTTTACGGATATATTTGTACGCAAGAGCAGGATCAACATCCATATATAAAATAGCAAGCTTATATGTAATAAAAGGTTCTTCACTATATTTTAAAGACTCTTCCAACTCCTGAATAGCACCGACAAGCCGTTTTCCCTTTAAATGTTCATTAGCAATAGCATCATAAGCATCAAATATCCTTGCAGTAGCAATACGCAGCTTATCTGACTTATTAGCAAATTTATACAACTCATAGGCTTTTTGATATCCTTTTAAAGCAGTATTGTAGTCACCCTCATCATAATAAGCATCACCCAGATTAATATAAAAATCGCCCTTTGCAGATTGTACAGCCTTATTTCTTTTGTTTCTGACCTGATTAACTATA
Organism: uncultured bacterium; assembly: GCA_949291445.1. GTDB lineage: Bacteria > Cyanobacteriota > Vampirovibrionia > Gastranaerophilales > Gastranaerophilaceae > Spyradomonas. The sequence goes on from CASEVT010000043.1 coordinate 18,761, forward strand.
TTTTCAGCTTTTATTAACTGATCTTGTCTGATATAAAAATTACCCAAATCAAAAAAAGTACCAAAAATCCCATAGGTAGAGAGCGCGACAGCTTTTTTGTAATTTTTTTCAGCCTCAGCAGTCTCACCCAACAAATCATATAGATTGCCCAACTTAGAGAAATTAGCGTAATTAGTAGCATTATGCCGGATTCTGCGCTCGTATTTTGCAATCAAACCGATAATTATTTTTCTTTCATCTACCTTTTCACGCGCCTCAGGAGAGCTCAAATAATGTTCACGTGCAGCTTTTTCAAGCGAAAACACGCACCAGCCAACAGAAGCCAATGCAACTATCAGCGTAACAATAACCGTTATTAAATATTCATTTATAGACTTTTTAATCATACAATTCCTGCATAGAGACAGATTCAATACCGTCAATATTTTTCAATTCATCATGCATATACTTTAAAGGGCTTCTCTCGTAGATACATGCAGTAAAATCTATTTTAGTCTTAGCCTCATTCAAGACCTGTTTAGCATTAATTTCAGACATATTTTTAAACTTAGCGACTAATTTTGAATAAATTTCATCAGCAGCCTCACCAGCGCACAGGAAGGAGACTTTGACCCTTTTAGGATTTTTGCTGCCGCGATGTAAATACTCTTTTTCAAAGATTCTTATCAAGACCAAAACACTAACGGCAATGACGGTAGCGAAAACCGCCAAAGTTCTGAAACCGCATCCGCAAGCCATCCCGATACTTGCAGTAATCCACAAAGTAGCAGCAGTAGTCAACCCGTAAATAGAATACCCATGACGAAGAACAGTACCACCGCCAATAAAACCGATACCGGTAAGAATCTGAGCAGCAATCCTTGCGGGATCCGCCTGCGGACTATGAGCAAAAACAGGGAACGCATGTATAGAAAGCAAAGTAAAAATGCAAGAACCTAAACAGACCAATATGTGAGTTCTAAGACCGGCCCATTTATTTGTAATCTCGCGTTCAAAACCTATTGCAAACCCGAGTACAACCGCAAGCAATATATCAAGCAGCATACTTCTGTCAACCAGCATAACATTCAATAATTCCGTATTTTCCACCGAAAACTCCACTTTTTATGTAAACCCGATTTTCGGACGATAATAAAATTTTAGCGCATTTTACTTTTCGGATCCAAAATATCTCTTATTGTATCACCAATGAGATTAAATGATAACACTGCAATAAAAATTAAAAAACCGGGAGTCAAAAGCCAAGGGCGATAGATAATGTTAACGTACTCTTGAGCTTCTTTGAGCATATTGCCCCAGCTTGCGTCAGGCTGTTGTATACCCAACCCCAAAAAGGAGAGTCCGGATTCAGACAGAATATAAGAAGGCACACTCAAAGTCATTGCGACAATAACATAGCTAAGTGTTTGAGGCAAAAGATGTTTAATAATTATCCGTCTTTTAGAAGCACCAATAGACTCGGCAGCTTGAATAAATTCTTGTTTTTTAATCGAGAGCACCATCCCTCTTACAACCCTTGAAAATCCCGCCCAGCCAATCAAAGCCAATATAACGACTATCAAAGCGAATCTTTGTATACTTGTCATATTTGCGGGCAATATTGCCGCAAGAATAATTAGCAGATAAAAACTGGGGATAGACATTATTGCCTCTGATATTCTCATCATAATATTATCTACAAACCCGCCCAAATAACCGGAGACACCTCCGTAAATCATACCGAGAGGAAATGAAATGAATAAAGCCAAAAATCCGATAGTCAAAGATATTCGCCCGCCAAAAAGTATCCTTGAAAAGACATCACGTCCATTAATATCAGTACCCAAAAGAAACAACCGACCTTCAGGCTCCACACTAACTAAATGCAAATTCATAGGGATTAGCCCTAAAAACTTATATTCTCCAGCGCCTTTAAAAAAGCGTAAATAATACTTCTTACTTCTGTCCAATTTATAAGTTATTTTAAACTCCTCCGGATCAAAAGAGCGTACATAATTATAAGTATACGGTCTTGAAAGCCTACCGTTTTCATCTATGGTAAATATAGGCGAAGGCGGTGCATAAGCTCTGTGCCTGTCAGAAAATTCTTTAGAATACGGAGCCAGAAAATCCGCAAAAAAGATTGCCAAATAGAGCAGCAACAGCACTATCAACGCCGCAGTAGAATACTTATCACGAAATATTTGAGCAATAACACTGTCTTTTTTCATCAGCTTACGCTCACTCTCGGATCAACAAGCTTCAACAGAATATCTGCAATTAAATTACCTAAAATAAGCATAATAGTACCCATCATCAAAGACGCCATGACCAAATTTATGTCAGATTTCATAACCGCCTCCAAAATAAGTCTGCCAAGCCCCGGATACTGAAATACATACTCAGTGAGCGCAGCTCCGCTAAGCAATGCCGCAAACTCAAAACCCAAAAGAGTAACCATAGGATTTATTGCATTTCTCAAAGCATGTTTATAAATAACCTTATTTTCGCTCAAACCCTTAGCACGCGCAAATTTTATATAATCAGCACCCAAAACATCAAGCAGATTACCTCTCATTTGACGCTGCAACCCTGACAATGAGATAGTAAAAAGAACAATCACAGGCAAAACGAGGTGATGAGCGATATCAAAAAATTTATGCAGCGGTGAAAGCGAAGAGAAGTTATAACCTGTCAAACCGCCGGTCGGGAACCACCCGCTTCGAACAGCAAAAATCAATAACAATAAAGCAAAGAAAAATGAAGGAATCGCCATCCCGATACTGGTCAATACAGTCAAAAACCTATCAATCGGTTGTTTCCAGTGCAAAGCGGCATATATCCCCAACGGTATTCCGACAAGCCAGGTTAATAAAATTACGACAGATGTGAGTAATAAAGTATTAGGTATTCGCTCCCAGAGTTTTGTGCTAACCTTTTCACCGGTAACACTAACCCCCAAATCACCGCGCAAAAAGCTTTTCAGCCAGAGAGCATACTGAACCGGAAGCGGTTTATCCAATCCGAGACGCTGTTCTTCAGCTTTCAAAGTTTCTTGAGAAATAGACGGATTAATCCTCAATTCCGCCAACGGATCGACCGGACTTAATCGGATTATAAAAAAACTTATAATTGAAACTATAAAGAGCAGCGGAATTGCTTGTATTAATCTTTTTAAAATGTAAACCAATATTTGCATAATATAATTTTACAAAATACTGAAACTTTGACAATCCCCCGATTTTGCATAAATGAGTGAATATCAAATAAATTTAGAGAATACCTTATAAAACAAGAATACGGCAAAAAGAATAAGCACAACACCGCTTAATTTTGTCAATATATCGGTAAAACGAGCAAAAGACTTTAAGTTCTTTAAAAAGGAGGTAAACACACCTGCAAAGAAAATAATAGTACCCTGCCCGAGAGAAAATAAAAACAGCATTAAAGCGGAATAGGCAATATTAGCCGACAAAGACGCAGTCGCCATAATCCCTGCCAGTATGGGAGTAGAACAAGGCGTAGTTGCCAGCGCAAAAACCGCACCCAACAATATCGGATAAGTAATAGTATTATGTTTTGAACTTTGAGGCAGACTCTTGACGATTACAGGAAAATTAATCTCAAGCAAACCCACAAGATTTAACCCGAAAATCAAAATCAAAGATGAAAGGAATATAACCCAGTAAACTCTGTTACCGGCACCAAAAACCTGACCGGTAAGTGCGCAAACAATTCCCACAACCGTCAAGCACAACGACAACCCCAAAAGGAAGAAAATCATTTGCAAAGCGGTTGTAGAAGTTTTTTCTTTAGAATATCCGCCAATATAGCTGACAACAATCGGTAAAACCCCTATGCCGCACGGCGAAAGTGATGCGACCAAACCACCGAGATAACACAGCAATAATACAACTAAAGAAAATTCATCTTTCAATTGAGATTGAAAAAAAGCAATAAAATTATCCATTAATCAATCCTTTTACGTATTCTTCAAACTGAGCAGGCTCAACAAAACCTTCGGTTCTTTTGTATAACCTTCCGCCTTTTTTCAAAAATACACAAGTAGGTACTAAAGTTACATTATACTTTTTAATAAGCTCATTGGTTTGCGGGTTATCCGCTTGTGCATCAATACTTTGATACATAACATCATCGGCATATTTAGGCATAACCGTCTGTATAACCTCATCCATCTTCTTACAATCTAAACACATCGGAGAAGAAAATTTCATAACAAGCGCTTTATCGGCAGCTTGCGCTTCAAAACCCGTCATTGCAACCTGATTTTTATCTAAAACAAAATATGCAACCATAGGGATAATCAAAATACTTAATGCAATAATCCAATTTTTCATTTTTTCTCCTTAATACATTTGTAAATTTATTTAAAAACTTTTTTGTTCAAATATAACATATAATAAAAATTATTGTATTAAATTGGTCTGTCGGGCAGATTGCAAGGATAGAACAATGGTGAAAGTTTGGATTGATAAGCAGCAAAGAGTGACTGTGCTGGATTTAACAAAATATTTGTAAAATCCCATACCTTTATGCTAAGATAAACATACGCTATGGAGAAGTGGCCGAGTAGGCTGA
>CASEVT010000044.1 GCA_949291445.1 uncultured bacterium
CACGAAGTAATGATACTGGATAATTCAGCATCTGATCTGGCATTAATAAGCTGGAGTGCGGGAATGAAAATGCTGTTAATCTCCTCTTTGATTGCGGCAATAATAATACCGCACGGAATTAATCCAGTTTATTATTTTCTTTGCTACATTGTAACAATAGCGGTACTATCAATACTTATAGGTACCGTAGAATCAGCTATGGCAAGAATAAGAATGTCACACGTGTTTGAATTTATTTTCATTATGAGTTCATTTGCACTCGTGGTATTGTCACTTGTTGTAGCAAGGATGTTTGGAGGTTAGATAGAGGGTAATGGAGAACGGATTTATAATTTTATTCGGTTTGACAATGTTGTATCTTGCAGCGACGAGCAGGATTATAGCACACATAAGATTATTGATAATACAAGGAATATTGCTATTTTTAATATGCATGTGCGGGTATAAGCATACACCTTTATTAAATTTGGCATTTTTAACAGTTGAAACATTGTTGGTAAAATCAATAATAATCCCCCTATTCTTAAACAAGATATTAAAGAAAACACACGCAAACAGAGATAATGAAGCGAACATACCGCATTTTTATTGTTTGGTAATAGCTAGCGTAATACTGGTTGGCGGATTTCTTACGGCAAATTACTGTATTGAGTCCACGAAGATGATTTCGCCGATATATTTCGGAGTCTCTGCAGCAACAATAATAATAAGCCTCTGGCTTATCACGATAAAACATAAAATATTCTCCAATGTTATAGAGTTTATAACAATGGAGAACGGAATTTTTCTGCTTTCGTTATCGGTAGCAAAAGAGATGCCCATATTGGTAAGCCTTGGAGTACTTCTCGACGTATTTATCGCAGTTTACATACTCGGGTTGTTCGTAAACGAAATAAACAAGGAATTTAATGACCTTGAAGTATCGCATTTATCAGAATTGAAGGACTATGAATACAATGATTGAAACGATTTTAATATTTCCGTTAGTAGCCGGTCTATTAATGCTAGCCATAAGAAAACGAGCATTCGACAATATTATGCTTAATCTTTATGCGCTTATACATTTTGCAATAAGTTTATATTTAACATTTCAAAAAAGCACGGAGCATTTCACACAGTATTTTGCGATCGATGATACAAACAAAATATTTTTGTTAATCTTATCTTTCGTATTTTTGATGGTAACAATATACAACAATGGATATTCAAAGCAGTTACCGACATTTAGCAACATAAAAATCAAGGACAAAAAAATCTGCTTATATTGGATAATGACGCTGGCATTTGTGTGGGCAATGACGGGCACGATACTTAGCACTGATCTGGGTGCATCGTGGGTATTCATAGAAGCAACAACTCTAACAAGTGCTTATCTGATTTATTTTAACAGAACCAAAAATGCCATAGAAGCAGCGTGGAAGTACGTATTCATTTGTTCAATCGGTATAGCACTGGCATTTGCCGGCATAATATTTTTAAATATTTCATCAGGAGATATAAACACACTGAATTATTCTGAATTATATGCACACGCAAAAAGTTTTGATGCAACGTGGTTAAAGCTGGCATTTGTATTCATAGCTTTTGGTTTTGGTACAAAAATGGGATTAGCGCCGGTACATTTTTGGTTGCCGGATGCGCACTCAGAATCACCGTCGCCAATATCAGCATTACTTTCGGCAACTCTTTTAAACTCTGCTTTTCTTGTAATTATACGGGTATTTAAGATTATGAATATAGCCGGTGAAAATTCTTATGCACGGTTAATCCTGCTTGTGATGGGATTTATGTCATTATTTGTCACGGCAGTATTTATTTATCACATAAAAAATTACAAAAGAATGCTTGCATACTCATCAATAGAGAACATGGGGATTTTGACGATAGGAACCGCACTGGGACCAGTCGCATATTATGCGGTTTTATTACATCTTATAGGTCACTCCTTAGCCAAGGCTTCATTTTTTCTCACATCAGGAAATATACTTGAATTGTTTGAATCAAAGCGAATCAAATCCGTAAGCGGTTTGATGAATGTCGACGCTAAAACCGGCTGGTTGTGGCTCATTTCGTTTCTGGCAATTTGTGCATTTCCGACTTCGCTCTTATTCATAAGTGAATTTTTAATTATAAAAGCAATGATTTTCAAACATCAATATTTGTTATGCATAATATTCGTAATACTGCTTACAATAGTGCTCTACGGTATGAGCAAATCCGTAATAAAAATGGCATATGGTGAAGTCAGTGAAGACAAAAAGTCTATAATTGAAGAAAACAGACCTAAAATGAAAGTCTCAATGTACATTCCGCAAGCAATAATGCTTTTAATAGTATTTGTATTTGGTATATACATTCCGCCGGTATTAAATAACTTAATAAAACTGGCAACAGCCGGATTTTAATATAAAGACAAGGACAGAATAATGAACTGGATTAAAACAAAAAACAATACGAAATTAAATTTGTCAGAAATCCCGATGTTAAAAATGGCAGATTTAAGAGAAGAAATCATAAAACAAAACAAACGTCCGATAGGATTTTTTGGTAAAGACTGGGGAAATCAACAGACAAGATTATTTGTAATTTTAGCTGATGATGCGAAGGGTGATTTATATGTATCTTCTGCACTTTTTGGCAGTGAGGAAAAGTCCTATGAATCGATTACGCCGATAATACCGGCATTCCACATTTTTGAAAGAGAATTTTACGAAGAATTTTCAATCGAACCGCTGAACCATCCTTGGCTAAAACCGGTACGCAAAAACCAGAAGGATTATCAATTTTTTGAGATGAAAGGTGATGAAGTACATCAAGTTGCCGTCGGTCCGATACATGCTGGAGTAATAGAACCAGGGCATTTCAGATTCATGTGCAATGGTGAAACAGTCTACCACTTAGAGATAATGTTGGGGTATCAACACAGGGGAGTGGAAGACTTGATGCTCAAACACCAATCGAATCAACTGGCTGAGTCAATATGCGGTGATAGCGTAATTGCATATAATACGGCATACTCTAACATTATTGAAGAACTAAAAGACATAAAGACGTCAAATAAGGCACAATTAATAAGAAAGCTTGCTCTGGAGATGGAACGGGCAGCGATACACATAGGCGATTTAGGCGCAATTGCGGGTGACATTGCATACCTTATGGGTGCATCAGTTTTCGGCGCAACAAGAACGCTCGTTATTAACACGATGCTGGAATTTTGTGGCAGCAGGTTTGGACGGGGTTTTATAACGGTAGGCGGCGTTAATTTTGACTTAAGCTGTGAAAAAATTGAAAAAGCAAGAAAAACATTTACCAAAGTTGAAAAAGATGTAGACAGGATGGTCAAAACAATGCTCAAAAACTCAAGCGTCATGTCAAGACTCGAAAAGACTGGAACTGTTAGCACAGAAAGAGCATTAGAAATAGGACTTGTCGGAATGGCAGCAAGA
>CASEVT010000045.1 GCA_949291445.1 uncultured bacterium
AAATTAGTTGGAACAGGCGAAATGTTCAAAAAAGCACTTGCCGGCAAATATGCTATCGGTGCTTACAACGTAAACAACATGGAAATCTTGCAAGGTATTGCAGAAGCTGCTGAAGAAACCAGATCACCTATTATTCTTCAAGTCTCTGCAGGTGCAAGAAAATACGCTAACCAAACTTATCTTATTAAATTAGTAGAAGCTGCATTAGCTACAACTACTGTACCTAATGCTCTTCATTTGGATCACGGTGCAGATTTTGAAATTTGTAAGGCTTGTATTGATGGCGGTTTCTCATCTGTTATGATCGACGGTTCCAGATTCCCGCTTGAAGAAAATATTGCTTTAACTAAAAAAGTTGTTGAATATGCTCATCCGCGCGGTGTCTCAGTTGAAGCTGAACTCGGTAAACTCGCAGGTGTTGAAGATGATGTTAAAGTTGATGCTAAGCATGCTACTTACACCGATCCTCAAGAAGCTGCAAGATTCGTTAAAGAAACTGGCTGCGATTCGTTGGCTATAGCTATAGGTACTTCTCACGGTGCTTATAAATTCAAAGGCGAAGCTAAATTGGATTTTGAAAGATTGGCTGAATGTAAAAAGGCTATCAATGAAGCTGTTGGTTATGATTTTCCGATCGTTCTTCACGGTTCTTCTTCTGTTCCTAAAGAACTCGTTGAAAAATGTAACAAATATGGCGGTCAATTGCCTAATGCCCAAGGTGTTCCTGAAGAAATGCTCGCTTTTGCTGCTAAGAACGGTGTTGCTAAGATAAATATCGATACTGACCTTAGATTGGCAATGACTTCTACTATCAGAGAATTCTTCATTGAACATCCGGAAAAATTTGACCCGAGAGAATACATGGGTCCTGGCAGAACTGCCGTTAAAGAACTCGTTAAACATAAAATGCAAGTTCTCGGTACTGCCGGTCACGCAGATGACTAATTTTTAGTTTTAAAACTTGAAAGCCCTCCATTTATATGGAGGGCTTTTTGTTTGAATCTTCTTTAATACTAATTATTTAAAAACCAGAATTGCAACTAGTATGGCGATTTATTTATTAATCGGTTATATTTTTGTATGTCATTATACACTTCGTTTGCATACTTTTCTTTTACATTTGTTCCGTTATAGTTTCTTAGTGCAACTTTTACGTTGCCATTTGCTCTGGCAAGGTAATGTTTAAACAATATTGTTCCAATCTTTATATTTAGAATGGGATTTTTTTGTATTTCTTCATAAAGATTGTTATAGGTTTTGTATGCTGTAACTATCGGAACTAATTTGGGATCATAAATTGATGTTCTTTCAAACATGTCCTTCACCGGTAGTCTGGTGAGTTGCATGGCTCCTTTTCCTGTCGGGCTGTTCTTTTTTATGTCAAAATGTGTTTCTTTCTTTATGATACAAGCTATTACTATTGGATCGGAATCATATTCTTTTGCTATTTTTACTATGTCATATGCCAGTCTGTCCTGATTATTTTTTAACTGGCAATTTTTGTCTTCGTTAATGATTCTTGCGACCGTGGCTCTTTGCTTGACCAGTAAAGACTGCTTTTGTTGGTGTAAAACCATTTCCCTGTTGAGTTTTGAAAGCGAATCAATTGCACTTTCCCAAGAAATTGCTTTATGAGGCTGTATATTTTTTCCTATTGTTATTACTTTTTCCAGTGGATATGAATGCGTTAAATAACTGGGTACGGCAGTTGCAGCAGTCAATTCCATACCTATGATACATTTCTTTGCAGTCTTCTTTAGCGGCAACTTTTTTATTATTGCGATCTTTTTTAATGCTGATATCATAATATTTGGCTAGTGTTATTAATGTGCTTATTTATTTTAACACATAAAAAATTTTGTAAAGACTGTTTTTATATTTATTTTACATCGTCTTTAATTACTATGAGATTGTTCATAATTTTCATTGCTGTGGTCGGCAAAACTACGTCATTTAGGCCGTTTGCAATACTTATTATGCTTCCTGCTTTCAAGATTACGTCTTCTCCTTTATACATAAATTTGTAATCTGTTTTTCTGTCTGATCTTATTGTTATCTTGTCCATAATCGAACCTTTCTGTTCTAATCCGTTAATGAAAATTATATCAAAAAAATTGCAATCAATTCAAAAATATGCCAAAATATAATTACTCTATACAGGTATTCATTTTGTTCCTACATTATTTACTATCGGGAGAGGCGACTCGAACGCAATGCAGTATACCTGCCCAGTAGCAGGAAACGGATTTGCCAAGGCACTCACCCACCTGCGAGACTCGCAGGTAACAAAATCGTATCTGTATAGGGTTTTTTATATTATCATCAAGACATCTCGTATAACTTTTGTTGCTACTGCTGTTGATACTTCGCTTTTGTCATAATCCGGTGCAAGTTCTACAACATCTGCTCCGACTATATTAAACCCTGACAATACTTTCAACCAATTTTGCAGTTCTTTATAACTTAATCCTCCGGCTTCAGGTGTGCCTGTACCGCTTACAATCGATGGATCAAGTACATCTATATCTATTGTTAAAAATATATTCTTTTCTTTTATTGGTTCGAGCCCACTGTAATCATCTGTATACGTCGAGTATTTATTCATTAACTCAAATTCTTCTTTCAGCCCTGAGCGAATTCCAATCTGTTTTATATTTTCAAATCCCACTATCTCACCGATTCTTCTCATAACTGAAGCATGCGAATTCTTCTGTCCAAGATAATCTTCTCTTAAATCAGTATGTGCATCAAAATGTACTACCGCTAGGTTTGAATAAATCTTACTGCAAGCACGAAAAGCAGGTAATGTAACTAAATGTTCTCCGCCAATTCCAAGATATTTTTTTTTGTCTTTATATATTTGATATACATTTTCTTCAATGAGATCAAGTGATTTTTGCGTATTGCCGATAGGAAACTCAAGTTCACCCGCATCATAAAATAATACATCAGATAACTCTTTATTAAAATCGGGCGAATATTCCTCCAATCCCCAAGAGGCTAATCTTATACGCTCAGGTGCAAATCTGCTCCCAGGACGATATGAACAAGTCCCGTCAAACGGCAATCCGAGCACTACCACTTTGGCACTGTCATAATCACTGACTGCTCCCATCCAGTCTTTACTCAAAAACGGACCCTTTAACATTTCTTACTTTTGCTTCTTTTATTTCTTTATTTCTTAGAATATAAAACTATTTTTGCATCTGCTATCAATACAGATTTGTCACGTTCATACGGCTTTATTTCAAGTTTGCTTATATTAATCAAATACGGATAATTATATATGTCCTGTAAGTATGATTTTAAATCTTCATACGATCCAATTAACTGCATTGCCATTTCGCAAACGTTATAATCACTTGCCACATTTTTATATACAATATCCTCAGCAGGTGCCATATTATAAGATATCGAATATAACTTTAACTTGTTATATTTTGCCGCCTGTATAACATCTTCGAACATAACGCCAAATGCCGACATCTCCCCATCACTCGGCACATCATTCTTGTATATGGGCTTCGTTTCGTTTTCTTCTTTTTTTATGTGTGCAGCCTGTTTTGCTTTTATATCACTAATCTGTTGTTTCAAGCTCTCTATGGTTACTTTTTGCGCTTCTATTTCTTGATATGCTGTATAAGCTGGCTGTGCTTGTATAAAAATCAAATAGATTCCGTATATTAACGAGCATCCTATTATTGCCAATGCTATTGTCAAATTCTTATTCACTTACTCTGTCCCTTCCAAGTTACGGTAATGCCGGCAAATCTTGTGCCTTTGGTATATTAAATCCTCCGCCTGAATTTTGTGCGTCTGCCGGTGGTGTATCTGCAATCTTGCCGTCTGCAGTCATATTTACACCTTCAAGGTTAGCCGGCATATTTGCTTTTGCTATCGCGGCATTGTACTCTTTGTTCGTCAAGCTAAATGTGTACTTAGCAGTAGTACTTTGTTCTATATCTATAACTCCGTTGTTATCATCAACTTTCAAACTTGAAAGTATTATATTTGCTTCAGGAACTGCCGATTTTATACCTCTGAAGAACAAGTATAAATCATCTACCGAAACTGTTTCACCTTCTATTGCACAAGCCGATGTGCTGTCTCCGTAAAACTTTGTAAGCCAAACTTTTTCCGGTATCTCCGCACCGAGTGAGGTGAAGTAGTATACCGTACTCTTGTTGCCTTTTTCTATCATTTTTGCGGCTGTATATATATCTATCTTATTCTGATTTTTCTGTAACTCTTCCAGCTCTTTGTTTAACTGTTGTGTCTCTTGATCCATAGATGCTTTTTGCGATATAAGCGATGTTGCCGTTGTTTCTGCAGCTTTTGATATTCCATAACAAGCACCCAGTAATAAAGCTCCTATTACCGCTGCATACACAAACAATTGTGCTTGCGACATTTCAACTTCATTACCAAATAATGGTACTTTTATTCCGTCTGCTACTTTTACCGATGCAACATCAAGAAAATTTAGCTTTAATCCGAAATCTCTTACATTGTATATCGCTGCACCTATTACCTCAGGTGTGATCAAATTTTGATAATTCGGTAATATCGTCAAATCAACATCCATCAATGGATGTTTAGCATATTTATTACATTCTAAGAATATTACGTGCGTTTGTTGTTTCATCTGTAGTGCAAGAATCTCTGCACTTACGTCATTTGTTTCACTTATGACAAGCAGTTTATCTGTCGGATATTTTGCCAATACGGCGCTTGCTGCCTGAGAAATTGCCGCATATACTTCATCACCCGTAAATGATTTAATTGCCATAGGATCTTCAAAATATTCTATGACATTGTGTTCCAACATTGAAAATACCGCATAACTGTTTTGGGATACCAATAAAATATTCCAATTAGGATCGCCTTGGACAAGTGCTTTGGTTATTTCTGTGTATTCAAGTGTCTTTATTAATGACGAGTTTGTGTTTTCTATAGCAATTAAGTTTGCACCAAGTTCATCAAAAACTTCTTTTATTGATGTAACGATACTTTCTTGAATTGCAGAATACAGAATATATCTGTTGTCACTTCTGTTATTTGCATTAACTTCGACCCAGCTTACCGAAGGGGCATTCTTCTTGAACAGATAATTTTGTTCTACTTCTGATGTTAATGCTGTTGTTACACCTTCGTTATCTAAAACCGTCGGTAAAAATGCGTGTCCGAACAGTACATTTGGCAGGTTCATAACAACATTTGCCTTCGCAGGAATCACTTTCAGCTCTTGAAAGAGCTCATTCAATGCAATCCTGAATGAATTGTAATCTTCAATTTCTCTGGTTAACGGGTTATATGCAAGCGGTCTGTTTGCGTATTTTGCTATCTTCCTGTTTATCGGATCTACGACTACCATCTCTAAACCTACGTTTAAAGAGATCGAAACACCTACATTTATCTTATTTCCCAACGCTAACTGTGACAGTATGTTACTTAAAAAATTGCTCATCTATCAATTCCAACTCGTAATTACTAACTTCCCCTATTAATCTCTTAATAGCATTTCTTATTTTTTATTATAGTATAGTATAATTATTATGGCAATAAATTAAACTTAAGGCAAATTTTATGCTTAAAAATAATTACATATATGGCAGGAACAGTGTTATTGAAGCTTTGTTACAGAACAAATCCCGCATAAATAAAATTTTAATTTCTCAGGGTGTAAAAAATGATTCAAAGATAAATGAAGTCATACAGCTTGCTAAAAGTGAGCATGTTGTATTCCAATTTGTGCCCAAAGAAAAATTTAATGAATTTTCAGCTTATGCTCATCAGGGCGTAGTCGCCTATGTTTCGCCGGTTGAGTATGCGAATTTAGAGTTTTTTTTGGAAGTTCCCCGTCAAAATTATGCCCGTTTAATAATTTTAGATGGGGTGGAGGATCCGCACAATTTCGGAGCAATTGTTCGTACTGCGGTGTGTGCCGGTTTTGATGGGATTATTATTCCTTCAAGACGTAACGTTCAGGTTAATGCTACTGTTGAAAAAACATCTGCCGGTGCAATAAACCATATACCTATTTTTCAAGTCAATAGCTTATCGAGTACTGTTGATAAGCTCAAAGATAACGACTATTGGATAATTGCCGCGGATGCAAAAGGCAAGGATAATTATTTTGATGTTGATTTTTCCGACATGAATTTTGCAATCGTACTTGGGGGCGAGGAGTCAGGTGTTTCTAAAAGCGTGCTTAATAAATCGGATTTTATTGTTAAGATTCCTATGTTAAGAAATTTTAACTCTTTGAATGTTTCTAACGCCTGTGCTGCAATAGTTTATGAAACCGTACGTCAAAAAATCAAAAAAGATTGTGTATAATTTAATTAAAATGGGAATATAGATATTATAATACGTTTTGATTCCGATGACAGGTATTTTGTCCTTCTGATCAAAATGATTGATTCTAAACATTCTCAAGGAGTTTAGTATGACGAACAAAATTGATAAGTTTACTCCCGATGAACCGGATGAAAATTTGAATATAAGTGAAGAATTGAATCTTGAAAGTTTAAACAAAGAGTCTGATGATGAAGATTTGATAATGTCTGTTGAGGAGCCAAAGACTGCTGAAAATGTTTCATCAGTTAATGCCGATGATTCTGTAAAGATTTATCTTCAACAAATTGGTAAGATTCCATTGCTTTCTGCAGAAGAGGAGCTTAATGTTGCGCGCGAGATAAAGGAGCACAATTCCGAGTCTGCGAAAGAAGTTCTAATTAATGCCAATCTTAGGCTTGTTGTAAGTATTGCAAAAAAATACATAGGGCGTGGGCTATCTTTTCTTGATTTAATTCAAGAAGGGAATATGGGATTGATGAAAGCTGCTGAAAAATTCGATTATGAAAAAGGGTATAAGTTTTCTACGTACGCTACTTGGTGGATTCAACAATCCATAACAAGAGCTATTGCTGATAAATCTAGAATCATAAGACTCCCTGTTCATATGATTGAAACGTTAAGCAAAATAAAAAAGGTTACATTGGATCTGACAACAGAAACAGGCAAGATTCCATCTAAAGAAGAAATTGCATATCGTGTCGGTATACCTGTTTCAAAACTTTCTTCTTTGATTAAAGCGGCTCAGTCAACTATCAGCATAGAAACACCAGCTACAGTTAAAGATGAATCTTCCAAACTCGGAGATTTCATAGTCGATGAAAGTACGATTTCTCCTGATACAAAAGTTACTCAGGAAAATTTGTTTGATGATATTAGGAAGATGCTCAATCAACTTAGTCCTAAAGAGCGGGATGTGCTTATTATGAGGTACGGGCTAAATGATGACGGGCAAAGAAAAACTCTCGAAGAAATCGGTTCAAGATATGGCGTATCTCGCGAAAGGATCCGTCAAATTGAAAACAGAGCTATTAGTAAGCTTAAAAAACTCTGTAAAAATCAAAATTTAAATAGAAACCTGAAAAACTATTTTAGTTAATCTTTGTTTGTACTCTTGATAGATGATTGTAATTTACAAAGTTTACATAAATGTGATATACTATGTTTGTAATTAGAATGTATTACGAGCCCTTTTACTGGGTGCTTGTATAGAAGGAAATCCGTTTGAAAAAGAAATTAAGAGCTTTCAGTGCACAAGAAACTTTGGTCGTAGGTATAATCATATTTGTCATAGGTGCATTGGTTATATTTATGATGGTTAGCGGTTCTCAGGTAAGAGAAGCTGTTAGTCAGCTGGATAAAACTTATACATCTTTAAATAGTGCATTTAACCTTGCAAAAATGAATGAGGGTACTCCTGAAGCATGGGTAAATCGCGGTGATGATTATCAAAAAGTATTTTATAAAGTTTTTTCGAAATACCTCAGTATTGTGCCTGAGGAGCTTCCTTCTCATCTTGCAGGTCAAATTTATTACGGAATAAACGGTGAGACTGAAGAATATGTTGATAAAAAAGACATTACCATGGGTCGCTTAAATGACGGTGTTGTTATCAGATTTGCGAATATAAATCCTTATTGTACTACTCACCGTGGTGGTACGTATGCGTTGCGGAATGTTTGTGGCGAGATTTATGTTCAAATTAAGGATGTAAACGGTAACGTTAGTTTTTCCAATTCTATTTTAGGTAAAAATACGTTTGTTTTCTATCTTACAAAAGAAGGT
>CASEVT010000046.1 GCA_949291445.1 uncultured bacterium
ATTAAGAAGTCGGTATAAAAATTATTTTTTTGTCGAATTTTTTTCTTTGTCGAAACGGTATTTTGTAAATAAATTGGATATGCCTGCAACGAAAAATCCCATAAAACCGATACTGAACAAGAACGGCACACCGTTGACGATTACTTTTTGTTTTGCCAGTTTTTTAAATTCGTTTTGATTTTTAGCGATTTTTGCAAGTTCATCAAAGGTCGGAACTTTCAAATCTTTTTTTATAACGTCCTTACATTTTCCGATTTTTACAAGTAACTTTTTAAAACCTGTTTCAAACAATTCACTGCCGGTTATGATATAAAATCCAACCAGCGGATATCTGAACAGTGTTTCAAGGAAGTTTTGCTTGCCTCTGTCTTTTGCGGCACCGAAGTATCCTAAGCCTCCTATGAGTACGCAGGATGTGAGTTGTCCTTTGCTTAAGACAAGTTTATTGTTTTGTGAGTTAAAGTCCAGAGAAAAATATTTGTTGAAGAAATCTCGTTTTTTTGTGTTATTTTTGAATAACTTTGTTCCGGGCGCGAGTATTAATTCTGCTGTATCCTGTAATAATTTTGAATTTGCAGATTTTTTGTGGATTAATCCTGCCAATCCGAGACAGCTTGCAAAAATCAGTGCTGCGCGTTTTATGTTTTTGTATGCGTTGTTTTCAACTTTTTTTTGTTTAGCTGTGTCTTCTGTTTTGTTTTCTAGGCTGGCAATGTTGTTGAAGTCGGCTTTTTTAAATGTTTTTAGCGTAAAAAGATTTTTGAAATAGTTCAGCGTAAATTCACAAAGAGGGATTATTGTTGCACTCAAAGCTATTGCTGCTTTTGCGGCAAGGACTTTTTTATTTATGGGTGATGAATTTTGCATAAGCTCGGTTGCAGATTTGCAAACGAGTTGTTTTGCTGTTTGGTTTAAATTTTTGCTAAAAATTTTTCTCGAAATATTTTCGCCGATTAATGCCGGTGCAAAATATACAAGCGAGCTTTCTGCCAATTCAAGAAAACTGTTTTCTGCCAGATCTTCTTTTGAACGTGCGAATACAGCCTTTGGCAACAGACAAGTTGAGGTATCTTGGATGAATCTGGATGTCGATAATCCGGAGGCTTGCTCCTGTGAGCAGATGAATTTTGCGGCGCTTTTGAGGGGTTGAGATAGTGTATTTATTAATGTGACTTGCATAAATTTTCCTTTCAAACTAAAAAACCTGTACATTCTTAGTACAGGCTTTTAGACAAAAATTTATGCTGAAATCACCTGTACTTTCTACAGGCGCCACCAATTTCTATTCAAATTTACAAAATTCTCATTCATAGTCATAATTCTATATTCAACATAAAAAAACGTCAATAATAAAATTTGCTAATCTTTTTAATAAAGTTTTTTCATTATAAATTATAGACAATGAAGTATGTATTTATTCTGAAATTAAGAGTATAGATATGTTATACAAAACGGATTATCAGTCTCCAATTGGAAAATTAATGCTTGCAAGTGATGGTGTAAATCTTGTCGGATTGTGGATTGAGGGGCAAAAATATTTTGCGGATACGATTTCAGAACCGGTTTATCAGGATGATTCGCTGCAAATATTTATAAAAACGAAATTGTGGCTTGATAGATATTTTTCAAAACAAAAACCGAATATAAATGAGTTGCCGCTGTTGCCTTCAGGTAGTGAGTTTAGACAATCCGTGTGGAGAATTCTGCGTGAGATTCCTTATGGCGAGGTCGTTACTTATGGTGAGATTGCAAAAAGGCTTGCCCGACAAAACGGTGTGCTGAAAATGTCTGCTCGTGCCGTGGGGACGGCTGTTGGGCATAACCCTATTTCTATTATTATCCCCTGTCATCGTGTGGTGGGCAAGTCCGGCAACCTCACAGGCTACGCCGGCGGGATTGAGAAAAAACTTAAACTTTTGCAATTCGAACAAGTTTAATTCTAAAAAATGTTAAAGTTATGCTGGTAATAACTCTGCCGAGCAAAAGGTGACTAAATGTCTCGTTGTGCGAGAGGTCGAACCCCGAATTTTCGAAGAAAATTTGCGGTTAGAATCCCATTAAAAAAGACTCCCGAAGGAGCCTTCTAAATGGGGCAAGCAATGGTATAAGGTTAGAACTTTTTACTCTGTGCTAACACAATATGCTTTGCATGAGATAGAAACAATGAATAACATAAAACGCTTTCATCATGCTTAAAATAAAAATCAGAATAATGTCTTGGTTATTAGTTTTGTTCTATAATAACCGTAATTAAACAAATATATTGAATTAGAACCTGATGATTCTTATGGTTATTGTAACAGAGGGTATGTAAAACACGAACTTGAAGATTACCAGGGGGCAATTGAAGATTATACCAAAGCAATTAATCTTTGCGATAATGACTGTTCTTTATATTAAGCAGAGGGCTCTCAAAGTCAGCAATAAAAGACTATATTGGTGCTAAAGAAGACTTGCA
>CASEVT010000047.1 GCA_949291445.1 uncultured bacterium
GTAAAGCTAATCCGTCACCACCGGTTGGTCCTGCATTGGGTCAACATGGGGTTAACATCATGGATTTTTGTAAACAATTTAACGCAAAAACCGAATCACAAGCAGGTTATATTATTCCTGTTGTTATTGATGTATATGAAGACAGAAGTTTTTCATTCGTAACCAAAAGCCCACCGGCTGCAGTATTAATCAAGAAGGCACTAAACCTCCCTAAAGGTTCTGCTGCATCGAATAAAACCAAAGTCGGTACAATAACCAGAGCACAATTGGAAGAAATAGCAAAGGTTAAAATGGAAGACTTAAACGCGACAACTCTTGAATCAGCAGTAAGAATGATTGCCGGTTCTTGCAGAGCAATGGGCGTAACAGTAGAAGAATAACAATACGTGGAAGGGGATGCCCGTTATAATACCTTAAAGTAACAGGTAAAATAAGAGCTAAATTACCCCGCTAGACCACAGAAAGGGAAAAAAATGAGTAAATTAACAAAAAGACAGAAAAAAATGGAAGAACTTCTGGAAGGTTTCACTCAACCTTCATCAGCGGTTGATGCCATAAATAAGTTAAAAGAAATATCCGAAGCTGTTTCAAAGTTTGATGAAACAGTGGAATGCCACATGAGACTTGGTATAGATGTAAAACGTGCAGAACAACAGATTCGTTCAACCACAGTTTTGCCAGCAGGACTCGGAAAAGAAGTAAGAGTATGTGTTATAGCAAAAGGTGCAAAAGCTACTGAAGCAAAGGAAGCTGGAGCAGATGAAGCAGGCGCAGAAGAAGTAATTGAAAAAATCTCAGGCGGCTGGTTTGAATTTGATACATTGATTGCAACTCCTGACTGTATGGGTATGTTAGGTAAACTGGGTCGTGTTTTAGGACCTAAAGGTTTGATGCCGAACCCAAAAACCGGAACAGTTACAATGGATGTAGCTTCTGCTGTTAAAGATGCTAAAGCAGGTAAAGTTGAATTCAGAGCAGACAAACAAGGTATGATACACGTGCCTATTGGTAAAATTAAATTTTCAGCAGAAGATTTAATGAAGAACTATTCGACACTGGCTGATGCAATTTTAAGAGCAAAACCTTCATCAGCAAAAGGTACATATCTCAAGTCCGTATTTTT
Source organism: uncultured bacterium (assembly GCA_949291445.1). GTDB lineage: Bacteria > Cyanobacteriota > Vampirovibrionia > Gastranaerophilales > Gastranaerophilaceae > Spyradomonas. Next base: position 1,124 of record CASEVT010000047.1, read on the forward strand.
GACAACAACAATGGGTCCAAGCATAAAACTCGATCCTAAGAATGTTGCAGCAGAAATAAAAGAGCATGTATAAACGAATTATTCGTTAAAGAAAAAAAGCCCCTCAATTTTTTGAAGGGCTTTTTTATTTGAAGATAACTAAACATAAAAAAATAAAAAAAGAGAGAAATGAATTCTCTCTTTTTTTTATTTAAATTGAGACTAATTATAATTAAGAAATTCTTTGAAACATGTAGCCAATACCGCGAGCAGTCAATATCAATTCAGGATTAGCCGGATCCGTTTCGAGTTTAGAGCGCAATCTTGAAATATGCACATCAACAACTCTTGTATCGATACGATGATCAGGCGGATAAGCCCATACATATTGAAGGATTTCGTTGCGGGAATAAGCCTGACCAGAATTGTTAACGAGCAATTCAAGCAAACTAAACTCCATACCTGTAAGTCTAATTCTTTCATTCTTACGAAAAACTTGACGTCTTGCGGTATCAATTTTGATATTACCGGTAGTGATAACATTTTTAGTAACCTTACCGGTAGCAGGCGCAATTTCGCGATTAGTAGTTCTTCTCAAAATTGTTTTTACGCGAGCTTCCAACTCTTTGGGGCTAAATGGTTTAACTACATAGTCATCGGCACCCAGCTCGAGCCCTGTAATTCTTTCAGAAACATCACCGAGAGCAGTAAGAATAATAATCGGGACATCGGAAGTTCTTCTTACTTCTCGACAAACGCCATATCCGTCCATTTTAGGCATCATGACGTCCAGAATGATCAAATCGGGATTTTCTTTATTAAACATTGCGACGGTTTCTTCACCATCAGCAGCCGTAACGACATCATAACCGATCATACCCAGTCGAGTTTCGAGAATTCTTCTAATACTGGCTTCATCATCGGCAATCAAAATTTTTTGTTTTGCTTCTGTTTGTTCTTGAACTTCACTATTTGGGCTCATCTTAAAAAACCTATCTTTCTTTATCAGCTAATATAGTAACGCCGGCCTATTTCTTAATCCAAAGATTACAGCCTATTAACAATATTACAAATTATTTATTTTCTTTAAATTATATTACAAGAAATATTAAATTGCAATAGATTTTTGTAGGTGATATAAAGGTAGTATGGGAATAACATCCCCCAGACAGAAATCACAAGGTTGGTGATTTACAAATGGAAGAGAGGAAGAACAAATGTCAAACATTGAGGTAATTTTACCGGACAATTCAAAATTAACACTTGAGAATGGTAAAACCGGTATGGATCTAGCAAAAGGTATTAGCGAAGGACTTGCTAAAAATGCGGTCGCAATTGAGATTAACGGCACGGTAAAGAGCCTCACAACGACATTAGAAAATAACGACAGAGTAAGAATTATAACAACAAAAGATCCGGAAGCACTTTCAGTACTGAGGCATTCGACCTCACACATTATGGCTCAGGCGGTGATCTCTCTGTTTCCCAATGCAAAATTAGCAATCGGACCGGCGATTGAAAACGGTTTTTACTATGATTTTGATCTTGACGGGCACTCATTTACGGAAGATGACTTAAGAAAAATTGAAGATGAAATGAGAAAAATCATCAAAGAAAATCATACTTTTGAAAAGTACGTTATTCCTGACGTTGAGGCGCAAATCAAAGAATTTAAAGAGCAAGGTGAGATTTATAAGGCGGAATTGTTAGAAGAACACAAACATCACAACCCGACGTTATACATAACTAAAGATAAAGACGGAAAAGCTTGTTTTAACGATTTGTGTGCCGGTCCGCACCTGCCTAATACATCATTCATCAAGGCATTTAAGCTTTTAAAAGTTGCAGGTGCTTACTGGAGAGGCAATGAAAAAAATAAAATGCTTCAAAGAATATATGCTACAGCATTTTTGACAAAAGAGGATTTAGACGATTATTTACATTTTCTTGAAGAAGCGGAGAAACGCGATCACAGAAAGCTCGGTTCGCGCTTGGATTTGTTCTCGGTAAGAGAAGAGATTGGGGGAGGTTTGGTATTGTGGCATCCAAACCTTGCAACCGTGAGGGAAGAAATAGAAAACTACTGGAGAACTGAACACAGAAAACGCGGTTATGTTATCGTAAACACTCCGCACATTGCAAAATCAAGACTTTGGGAAATTTCAGGGCACGCAGATCACTATAGGGAGAATATGTTCTTTGTTGACAACGATGGTGAAGAGTTCGTCCTCAAACCGATGAACTGTCCTTTTCATATTATGATATACCAAGCAAACAGACACTCTTATCGTTCTTTACCATTGAGAATGGCAGAATTGGGAACTGTTTACAGAAAAGAAAAATCAGGAGCACTCTCGGGACTAACCAGAGTACAAGGTTTCACACAAGATGATGCGCATATATTCTGTACGCCGGAGCAACTTATAGATGAAATTAATGCAATCATAGACTTTGTTGCAGATACATTGGCAATATTCAAGATGGAATTTGCTGTGGAATTGTCTACAAGACCGGAAAGCTATGTTGGAGAGATTGAAAACTGGAACAGAGCTGAAGCCGGACTCAAAGAAGCCATGGATCGCCGAGGAATGAAATATGAGATCAATGAAGGTGACGGCGCTTTTTACGGACCGAAAATCGATTTTAAGATAAAAGATGCAATCGGACGAACCTGGCAATGTGCAACCATTCAACTCGATTTCAACTTGCCGGAACGTTTTGAGTTGAAATATCAAGACAAAGACGGCGCACTAAAAACTCCTGTTATGTTGCACAGAGTAATATTCGGTTCAATGGAACGATTCCACGGTATCTTAATAGAACATTATGCCGGAGCATTTCCGCTATGGCTTGCGCCGACACAAGTCTCTGTCGTTCCTATTTCAAACGAAAAACATACGGATTACGCGGAAAAAGTCTATAAAACACTTAAGGATGCAGGCATTAGAGCTTCACTCGATGACCGCTCTGAAAGCATGAACTATAAGATACGAGAAGCTCTGCAAGATAAGAAAATACCATATGTAGTGGTTGTAGGAGACAAAGAAATTGAAACAAGCTCAGTTGCTATCAGAAAACGCGGCGAAGGTCCAATCGGTTCACTCTCTGTCGATGAGTTCAAATTGCAACTTCTTAACGAAATAAAAAATAGATTGTAATACGCTTAGAATTATAATTTAAATACTTATAAGAGCAGAAAAGGAAGGTTAATCCTTCCTTTTTGCTTGAGTAAAATGTTAATATTTGCGACTGCGAGAAAATCGTAAACTGTTTTAAACAGAGCGTTTCAGTCACCATACGTATTTTACAAGTCAACCTTCACCCCGGACAAAGCGGTCAGTGAGACTCAAGCCGAGAGAAGTGAATCAGAACTCAAACGTCATCAATAGTTTTAACCGCATTTTTAGTAACAAAACGCATAATATCAGCATCAATCTTTTCACCCGGCATAAGAACAGGGATCCCGGGAGGATACTCCAAAACCGGTTCAGCCGCAATTTTATCACAGACCTCAGAAATAATATTGAATGACTTAGGTCTGCTAAATGCTTCTTTTGGGGACATAAGCTGTTGTGGCAACTTATATTCAGCAAAGATATCCTCTATAATCTCATCTTCAGGCAAATCCATCTTAGCCAAAGCCCAGAATAGTTTAAACAATTTCCACTTAGAAGTACCGATACCGGTAATAAAAAGCATAGATTTAGAATTTGAATATTCTTCCTCAATATTAAGAGAATTATTCAGGTAATTAGCAGCGCGCAGACCGGACACCCCATCGACCTTAAATAAAATCTTAGTAGAATCATTATTGCCGTCATATATTTTTAGACGATTATTTTTCAAAAATGATTTAGAATAATCCTTAATATTTTTTTGCAATCGCCTGATATAAGCTCTGCCCTTTTCAGAATTCAGATACAAAGCAGTAGCTTCAACGGAAACCATTAAAGGATAAGACGGTGAGGTTGTATTGAGAATATTCAATGCCTCTTGAATATCTTCAGGTTGAACCGAAGAGTAGGGTCTAATATGCAACAACCCTGCAGGAGTAAGAGAGCCCGCCGTTTTATGAAGTGAATTCACTGAAACATCAGCACCCAGTTGAATAGCAGGAAGGGATTTAAAATTGCCAAAATTAAGCAGTGCACCATGCGCCTCATCAACTATCAATTTGATACCTGCAGATTGAGCAACATTCGCAATACCCTTTATATCAGAGAAAATGCCGTCATATGTCGGACTGGTTATAATTATCGCCTTAGCATCGGGGTTTTGAGCAACTGCCTCTTGAATTGACTCCACAGTAACTTCCTCAAAAATACCCCATTCTTGATTATACTTTGGCATAACCCAAACAGGCTTCGCACCGGTTAATATAAGTCCGTTACACACGCATACATGACAATTTCTCGCAACAATTACTTTATCATTTTCTTTCAAAGTAGCAATCATTGCAGCAAGCATGCCGGAAGAAGACCCGTTAGTCAGAATAAAAGTAGCCTTGGATTTATAGATCCAGCTTAATTTTTCATACAAATCTTTAATAATACCGGAAGGCTCTCTTAGATTGTCAAAACCATCAATTTCAGAGAAATCACATCTAAAAACCTTCGTACCCAAAAAATTTTCAGAAACATCCTCAATAAACTCACCTTGAGAATGTGTAGGGGTGGTGAAGAACAGCTTATTTGACTTTTTTCTGTGGTTTAAGATTTTTCTTAACAAACTCATAATTTTAACACTCCGACTCAATAGCCATTGAAAGATTAGTGACAGTAAAAATTTTGTTGTAAAATAATTTTTGATAGCTTATAGAGGAATTATGTCATAAATACTCAAGATGTGCAAAAAAGGATACAAGAGTTAACAGAACTCATCACAAAATACAACCGTGCATATTACGAACAAAATGCACCGTTGATTTCCGATGTTGAATATGATGTATTATTCAAAGAACTTGCAGCACTGGAAAACGAATATCCGGAGTTTCGACTTGCCGATTCGCCGACAGAAAAGGTCGGCTCTGATATAAGTAAAGGGTTTAGCGAATACAAGCATAAAACTCGATTGTATAGTTTGGATAACACATACTCATACGAAGACCTCAGAAAATGGTATGAAAAAATACAGAAACAATTTTCAAATATAAGAGAAATAGAACTTGTATGCGAATTGAAGATAGACGGGCTTGCTGTGTCATTAACTTATGAAAATTCAGCACTTACCGTGGGCGCAACAAGAGGTGACGGCATTGTCGGAGAAAACATTACCGAAAACATAAAAACAATAAAAACTATCCCCCCTCAATTGAAAAAAAACGTAACAGAGTTAGATGCACGGGGTGAAATTTTTATGCCCAAAAGTGCATTTGAAAAATTAAATAATAATCAAAAAAAGAACAACGGCAAACTTTTTGCAAATCCGAGAAATGCTGCAGCCGGCTCGCTAAGACAGCTTAACCCCAAAATCACCGCAGAAAGAGAGCTTTCAATGTTCACTTATGCCGGAATATTGGGTGATAAAAATTATAAAATTGAAACACATTTAGAAATGTTAGAGTTTTTGAAAGGACTCGGATTTAACCTAAACCCGAACTATAAAGTCTGTAAAGACATAGAAGAAGCGATCGAGTATTGCAAATACTGGGATACAGAAAGATATAATCTCGACTACGCAACGGATGGAGTGGTAATAAAAATCAACAGACTTGATATAGAAACAGAATTGGGTTACACATCCAGAGCGCCCAGATGGGCAACAGCGTTTAAATTTCCTCCAGAGGAGGTTTCAACAACAGTAAAAGACATACAAGTCAATGTCGGCAGAACAGGGGCAGTAACTCCGGTAGCCATTCTGGAACCGGTATACGTCTCCGGCTCGACAGTGCAAAGAGCTACATTACATAATTTTGAAGAAATAAAACGGCTCGGAATAAATGTAGGTGATACCGTTTTAATCAAAAAAGCCGCTGAAATAATCCCCAAAGTTATAACAGTGTTGGAACACTCATCAGAAACAATGAAAGAATTTCTCCCACCGGACATATGTCCATTTTGCAAATCAAAACTTATACCGGTCGAAGGAGAAGTAAACCTGTATTGCCCTAACACTTTTTTCTGTCCCGCACAGATTAAGGGTAAACTGGAATATTGGGTTTCAAAAGATTGCATGGATATAGACGGTGTCGGAACAAATCTCATAAGCCAGCTTGTCGAAAAAGGTTACGTGACAAATCCCGCTGAGCTGTACAAACTTAGGATTGACGACTTGATGCAGCTGGAGCTAATCGCACAAAAATCTGCACAAAACATCTTCGATGCAATTCAAGGTTCTAAAAAACCGGATTTATCACGTTTTATAAATGCACTTGGTATCCGTCACGTCGGCAAAGAGACCTCAGAATTAATTGCAACAAAATTTCAAACTTTCGAAAATTTTCAAAACGCAGCCTGCGACTCCGTAAAACAGATCGATGGAATAGGAGAAAAAATTGCAAACAGCATAATTGATTTCTTCGCTAATGAAACTAATATCAAACTTATAAATGAGTTATTTGAACTCGGTGTTAAACCAAAAGAAATTATTATGGAAGAATCAGAAAAACCGCTTCTTAATCAAGTATTCGTTATCACAGGAACGTTGAGCAACACGCGTGATTTTTTTGAAAAAAGAATAAAAAATCTCGGCGCAAAAGTCAGCTCTTCTGTAAGTAAGAATACGAATTATGTACTTATGGGCGAAAATCCGGGTTCAAAAGTTGACAAAGCACGTACCTTAGGTGTTAAAATTATAAGTGAAGACGAATTCGAGAACTTAGTCTCGGGGAGTAAGGTAAATTAATGAACAAAAAATTTAATGTTATAAAATTATCCGGATTTAAGGGGTTACTGCTGGTTCTGTTTTTGATTGGCTGCCTCGGTGCGGGCTTCCTCATTTTTCCCGGATGGATCTGCATGAATGTTTGGAACTTTATTTCTTCATTCGCTGCATCGTATATGTACGAAATCCCGAGAATGAACATGACACACGGGATTATGCTTTGGGCTATTATCGCCTTGAGTGCCTATGCGCTTAATAAAAACAATTTCTGCATATCGTTTAAATCTTTTTCTCCAAGCGAAGAACGTTTGCAAAAATTGATCAGCAGAGAATCCAAAGAGATCTCTAAGGAAATTTTACTCAATAAAAATGATTTTTCTGAAAATTTTAAAGACGAAAAAGATAAAATTACTAAATAAAAAATAAAATGAAAGTCGGTGGAAGAATGAAAAGATTGGTTATAGCAGCATTAATGCTTACATTTTTTGCATTACCTACGAGTGCATTTACCGTTACACAAAAAGAAGCTGGATATATCTCGATTTCAACCACAGCAGAAAAAGAGATAGCACCTGATACCGCATCAATCTCTTTCTCCGTTGAAACCCACGCAAAAGATTCTAAAACCGCAGCAGAAAAAAATAAAGAAATTACTTCAAAACTGCTAAGCGAAATAAAACCACTTTTAGCACTTGATAAAAACGATACATTACAAACAAAAAATTTGAGCCTGCATACTGACTATTCATATGAAAAAGGAAAAAAGAATCTTTTGGGCTACACTATGAACAACACTATCACGGTTAAAACAAAAGATTTAGCAAATGTTTCAAAAATAATAGATACAGCTATCGAAAATAAAGCTACTGAGTTAAGTGAATTGAAATTATACGTGGAAAACGAGAATGAATACAAGGGTGAACTGACTAAAGAAGCAACTGAAAATGCAAAAAATATTGCCAATCAGACAGCAACCTCCCTCGGACAAAAAGTTGCAGGCGTGAAAAATATTTCTGTAAACTGGACTCCATCCTACGAATCGTACGAAAACGTTAAACTTTTGACTGCAACAAAGTCCTCCAACGGAATAGATACAAAATCCACACAGATTGAATCAGGAAAAGTCAAAATTAAAGCTAACGTCTACGCGCAATTTTACGTAAAATAAATATGCTGCAACCCAAAGAAACACTAAAGAATATAAACATAGATGTATTCACAAACGAAGAATATAAACATCCCCTGTTAATGAAGTTGGATGCAAATGAGAACTATCTGGGTCCTTCACCAAAGGTTTTAAATTCTTTGGAACGGATTAACGTAAAGGACTTGTCACTATATCCGTCTTATGGTGAATTATACAAGAAGATTGCGGAAATTAACGACGTAAACACAGAAAACATAGCACTCACAAGCGGAACAAATGATGCAGTTAGAGCATTAATCTGTGCTTATATGAATACGGAAGATAAACTTCAAATCGCAACGCCTACTTTTTGGTCTCCTGAAATTTATACAGAAATAGAAGGAGCAAGCTGTGTAAAAGTCCCCTACACAGAAAAATGGATATTTCCGGAATCGGACTTTCTGCAAACAATAGATGACAAAACAAAAATAATACTGCTGACAAATCCGAATGATCCCACAGGAGAACTGATTAATCAGGAGTTTATAGAAAAACTTCTACAACTCCACCCGCAAAAGCTTATCATTATAAATGAGGCATACACAACTTATGCGAATGAATCATTCTGTAAAAATATAAATAAATATGATAATGTAGCAATAATTCGTTCATTTTCAAAAGACTACGGACTTGCCGGTTTACGAATAGGTTACATATTAGCCAATGAAAACATTGTTGATAATGTAAAAAAGATACTTGCGCCCTATCCGGTAAACAACATCGCAACAATCGCCGCAATTGAAGCAATGAACGATAAAAGATATATGGAGTTTGTAAAAAAAGAAACAGAACGTTCAAAACAAATACTGACTCTCGGACTTGAAAAATTAAAAGTAAAGGTTTTCAAATCTTACGCAAACTTTATTCTTGCAGACTTTGCTGAAAAAGTCGGAGAAGTTTATAACCTTTTCAAGGAAAATAATATTTTAGTAAAAAATTTTTTTAATAACGATGAGCTGAAGAGTTGTCTGAGAATCACAATACCGTCAGTAAATGCAACAAGAGAATTGCTCCGGCTCTTAACGCCCAAAGACACACTCGTGTTTGATTTGGACGGCGTACTTGTTGATGTTAATAACTCATCACTAAATGCAGTAAAACAAACTTACGAAAATTTTACCGGACAAACTCTGTCCTATGCGGAAATACAAAATATAAAAAGCCAGAGTGAAATTGACAACAATTGGAATCTTACACACCATCTGATTTGCTCCGCCGGATTTTATATGCCGTATGAAAGGATCGTTGAAGAATTTCAAAAGCTCTATTGGAATAATGGTCAGGGTCTGATCAACAACGAAGAATTACTCGTCGACAGAGCACTGCTCAATAACCTCTCGAAAAAATACACCCTTGCAATATTTACTGACCGTACAAAACAAGAAACTGAGTTTACACTTGATAAATTTAAACTGAAACAATATTTTTCAATAGTAATTAGCGCAAACGACCTTCCAAAAGACCGGCAAAAACCTGACACGCTCGGATTGGATATTATAAAAAAAGAATTATGCCCCCTAAACATGTACTATCTAAGTACAACGACGGGCAGTGTGATTTGCGCAAAAAATTACAATATATTTTCCGTAGGCGTTCTCCCGCCATCAGATAAATCTGACGGACTAAAAGATATTTTCTATGTCAGCGGCGCAGATTATGTCATAAATAATATAAATGAAATAGAAGCCGCAATTTGCCAACAAAATGAAAAAAGACAAACTAATTCGCCCTACTAAAATATCCCCATAACTAAAAGCTCTACTGAAAAAGCCCCAACAACGAAAATTTGCATTAAAAAAGGCAAGACAGCCGACTTTTAAACCAAACCAAAAAGCTTTTTTTATCGCAACCCCGAAAAACGTGCTTGGAGTCAACAGCCTTACCAATCTTATTATGAGCAATTTTTCAAGTGATTTCACCACCCAAAAGAATAATTTATTTTATAGTAATAAATATTATACTATTCTCTTGAATTAGTACACAAGAATTATGCAATTACCTCTTTAGCAATCAAGTCGCCCATTTGAGTAGTGCCGACCTTTTGCATGCCGTCGACGTAAATATCAGGAGTCCTATAACCGGACTTAAGAACAGATTTTACGGCAGACTCGACATCACATGCCGCCTGATCCATGCCAAAACTATACTTAAGCATCATTGCAGCAGAAAGTATAGTCGCAATGGGATTAACGGTATTTTTACCCTTTAAATCGGGTGCAGAACCGTGAATCGGTTCATACATGCCCAAGGCGGAATCAGAAAGGCTTGCACTGGGCAACAATCCTAACGACCCAGGAAGCATTGACGCCTCATCCGACAAAATATCACCGAAGATATTTCCTGTCACGATTGTATCAAACTGTTTCGGAGCACGAATTAACTGCATTGCCGCATTATCTACGTACATGTGAGAAAGTTCAACCTCCGGATACTCTTTTGAAACCTCAATCACAATCTCACGCCACAATCTTGAAACATCAAGCACATTTGCCTTATCAACCGAACAAAGTTTTTTTGAACGTTTCATTGCAGTTTTAAAAGCAACGTGCGCAATTCTTCTTACCTCATCTTCGGTATAAATCATATTGTTAAATCCGGTCCTAATCCCATCACGGACTTCAACACCCTTTGGTTGACCAAAATAAACATCTCCCGTAAGCTCACGAATAATCATGATATCAACACCGCTAACCAACTCGGGTTTTAAAGGCGAAGAAGATACAAGTTCCTCAAAAACTTTCGCAGGACGCAAATTTGCAAACAGATTCAAAGCCTTTCTAATACCGAGCAAAGCCCGCTCAGGCCGTACTTCAGGCGGCAGCGTATCATACTTCCAATCACCGACAGCACCCAAAAATACGGCATCTGAAGATTTTGCAGCACTAACCGTAACATCCGGCAGCGGTGTCTTATACTGCTCATAAGCCGCGCCACCGATTAACTCTTCTTCATACACAAAATCTACACCATACTTTTGCCCGACAGCGTTGAGTACCTTAACCCCCTCAGCAACGACATCAGGACCTGTACCGTCACCACCCAGCAATGTAATATTAAAACTTTTCATTTTTTTTAAACTCCCATCTTTGCTTTAGTATAATTTATCAATCCGCCCTGCTTGATTAAGTCTTGGATCTCAACAGGAAATTTTGCACATTGATAAGTTTTGTTTTTGGTTAAATTTTTCACCACACCGGTATTCAAATCAACTTCAATTTCATCACCCTTGTCGGTCTCATCAGGCAATATAGGATGCTCTAAAATAGGAAGACCGATATTAATTGCATTTCTGAAAAAGATCCGCGCAAATGATTTAGCAATAACTACAGATACACCGCATGCTTTTATTGCAATAGGAGCATGTTCTCTTGAGCTGCCGCACCCAAAGTTTTCACCTGCTACAATAATATCACCTACTTTTACAGATTGTGAAAACGATTTGTCAATATCTTCCATACAATGAGCAGCAAGCTCCTTTTCTTCAGAAGTGTTCAAATACCGCGCCGGTATTATAACATCAGTATCAACGTTATTTTCATACTTCCAAGAAAATCCTTTTTTTAGATGATTCATAGCTATTCTCCATTTACAAATCCGAAATTTTATACTATATATAATAATATAAAATTATTCAATTAGGTACCACCATTTAAGAAAGAAGGAGATTGAAGATGAATTATTACATTGGCGAAGCAGCTGGAAAAGTTTACGAATTTTTGGCAGACCAAAAAAACAACGAAGCTACTATTTCTAAGCTGGAAAAAGAATTGGATTTGAATGAAAACTTTGTATCTATGGGTATTGGCTGGTTAGCTCAAGAAGGTAAAGCTGATCTTTCAGGTAAAGGTGCTAGAACAAAAGTTAGATTAATCGAAGATTCTAATAATTAGTTTAAGTAAAAAAAAAACAAAAACCGGCTTTTAAAAGCCGGTTTTTTATTTATCTTTTTTGAATGAAAAATTAAATATTAATAAGCAACTTATACTAACACAAAGAACTAATATTGAAACAATTTGCGCAACTGGTATTGAACAAATATTCAATACACTATCCAATCTGATATACTCAATAAAAAATCGCCCAACCGAATAAAAAGTTAAATATAAAAAGAAAATACTACCCTCTTTAAGTTTTTTGCATTTTCTAAATATATAAAATAACAAACAAAAAGAAATCAAATTCCAAACGGATTCATACAAAAAAGTAGGATGAAAATATTCATACTGAAAATATTCTAAAGGACGATGGGATTCAGGGATATATAATTTAAACGGTAAATCGCACGGTTTGCCAAAAGCCTCACAGTTGAAATAATTACCAAATCGTCCCACCGCCTGACCGATTAATAACCCAAATGAAAAAATATCAGCATACTTAAAAAAATTAAATTCCATTTTTTTTGCCAGTATAATTCCGCAGACCACTCCGCCGATTAAAGCCCCATGTATAGAAATACCGCCCTGCCAGATTGCAAAGATCTCCATTGGATACTTTGAATAATATGAAAAATCCATCAATACATAGTACAGTCTGGCACCAAAGAGCGCACTTATAATTATAATCGGCAAAATATCCAAAAGAGTCTCGACACTTATATCTTTACAATATTTTTTTGCAATCAAAAAAATAACGGCAATCCCCAAAAGAATTGCAAAAAACATAATCAAGCCGTAATAGTGAAAATCAAAATTTCCAATTGAAAAAATAATTGCAGAATCAGGAGACTGCATTACTCAATCACTTCATCACTGTTAGCATGTTCAGATCCAGTCTCAGTACCTGTTTGAGCATCCATATCCAAACTATACTTTTTTATCTCTTTAGATAAATATTCAATCTGATCGGAAACCTTGTCTTTATCTTGAGCATCAGGCTTTTTAGATAAATATTTATTATAATTGTCTATTGCAGAATTCAACTTTTCGACAATCTCAGTCTTATCAGAATCAGTAACATTAGCTGCATTTTCATCCATATATTCTGAAGAAATATCCTGAACATCATCAGACTGTTCAACAGAATCATCTTTCTTCTCTGGATTAGCAAGCTCGAATGCCTGTTCCTGAAGAGCAAGACCCAAAGAATAATACGAATCGGCAAAATCAGGTTTCAAATTGATAGCATTTTCCAAAGACTTTTGAGCTTCTTTATAATCCTTAACCTCAATCAGGGCAACGCCGAGGTTATAGTGAGTTTCATAGATATTCGTATCCAAATCAATACTGGAGCGCAATCTGCAAATGGCTTTTTCTACATCGCCCGCTGCCATATATTCTTTTGCCTTAGAGTTCAATTCTTGAACGGCTAAATTGTTTATACAAGCTGTACTTATAACAGATACAAATAACACGGTGATTAACAGAATAACTTTTTTCATATCCCGGCTATCGCTCCCTTATTGCTCTCTTATCAAAATACTAGTTTCCTACATAATAAACAAAATAAAAATATTTGGCAACAATATAAAAATAAGATACAATAGATGAAGTAGTTAATGATAATAAAAGGTTTTACGTATGTCAGATGATGAAAAAGTTGTTTCTTTGAATAGCAGAAACAAAAAACATGATAACGAACTAAGCAACGAACACGATGAGCATAAAGAACAAGAATTGGTATATTGCAGCTTTTGCGGACGCCCCAACACACAGGTGGTAAAAATGGTTCAAGGTCCCGGTGTCAGCATTTGCTCCGAATGTACAATGATTGCCGTACAATATCTGATACTTGAAGATAAAATGCCAACCGGCGAAGCACAAAAAATTCTTGACGCATTTTGGAGAAATGTATAAGCAATGACCGAATCCAAATTACAAATCAGAGCAAAAGTGCTTTCTGCGATTGTTGATTTGCAAAAACCGGCAAATAGAAATCCTCAATCTATTACAAATATACTTGGAACGCTTGCTGAAATTTCAGATAAAAATACCATACTTGAAACAGTCTTGAAAGAATTAAAAACAGAAACAACAGATGACAAACAGCACATTCTGTTCTTCATCATAAGTGAGCTGCTCGACAAAAACAAGGTAGAAGAAGCTTTTTTGAAAGAGCTGGCTAACCCATCAGTATCCGACAGCATCAAAGCCAATCTGATAAATATTTTGCGAGGACTCGGAAATCACTTGAATTATGACGATTACTTAAATTACCTGAAAAATCCCGAAGAAATTATTGACGCCGACACAACAAGACTCCTGTCCAATGCCATAGTAAACCCTGAGGCTCAAATAGATTTTTTGGATTTTATAAACGCATTACCGGAGACAGAAGCGGGCATGCTTTTAGAGTCATTGAATTCAGATTATGACGGAGATAATCTTGCCAATATACTGTCCCCGTTGATTCTTTCAAAACCACGTTCAGAGCTGGGACTGCAAGCCATAAAAAATATTGGCGCATCAAAATCACAACTTGCTTTGAGTACATTAAAAAACGTAATAGATAATGTTGATGATTTAAAGGTTCAAGCTGCAGCACAAAAAAGCATAAATTTGCTAAAATTGGCGGGAATAAAGGAAGAGAATACGGATGAATTTTACAAAAATATCCTGTCTTCATCACCGGTCTTTAAGTGCTACACGAACCTGCCTGACGGTCAGGGCAATTTGGGGATCATTTTCTCAAGAAAAACTAAATATGACTATATACAAATGTTTGCCCTTGTCATAAACGATTTAGACGGGATTGTGGATTGTTTTGGATTTAATGAGATATCTGAACCGGAGTTTGAAAGGATTGTCGCAAAATTCTTTTCTGCAGATCAGATAACCGAAGTTGATGCGGAATTTTGCAAATATATGCTCATTAATGCTGAAAAAATAACCCGACTTTTCTATGATGAAATTCCCTATGAATATATTGCCTGGAAAACGATTATCAATGATATTCCTTATAAGGAATTGAACTTGACAGAAAATGCCAAACTCATCGGATTAAACGAATTTTTGCTGAAACAAATCTATAAAACCGGTTATTTCGATAAATGGTTTTTTGACTCTAAGAGTTTGTTAGGAGATTTTTTCCGCAATATCGAAAAGAACAAAGATTTAAATTCTGTTTTTGAGATGAATCTTGACAGATTATTAAACGAACAAATCACTGAATCATTATGCTATAGATTAGTACTCACCTCTTATTTATTGAGAAGAGAGGGACACTCAATTAATGCGGATATCGTCTATTCTTTAAGCTTTGATTCACCCATCAGAAATATTTTCTTTGAAAATATAATTAAAAAGAGTATATATGAGTACTTTTTGAACAGAAAAGAACAGTACTATTCTACTGAAACCGCAAAATCTATTTTTACAAGAAAAAAAGAAGAAGAAAGAAAAAAAATAGATATCAATTTTGTAGAAACGGTTTTAAAAGAGATTGAAGAAAAGTGGGTTGAAAATGAATAGAATTATGGGATTGGATGTCGGTACAAAACGCATTGGAATCGCATTGAGCATTCTTAGCACTGCTCAACCGCTTGAAACCATATCCAGATTACCTGAACAAGATGCAATCCAAAAAATTGTCTCGATCTGTAAGCAAAATAATATTAAAAAAATTGTAATAGGACTGCCTAAGAACATGAATGGAACAATTGGCCCTCAGGCAGAGGATTGCATTAATTTTGCAAACTTGTTAAAAAATGATTTTGAGATTATATTTGAAGACGAAAGATTAACCAGTAAACAAGCAGAATCTATCCTAGCTTTGCAAGGTAAAAAATACACAAAAGATAAAGGCCTTGTTGACTTAAAAAGCGCCTGCATAATCTTACAACAATATTTGGATCGAACATAGAAAGCGAGATTACAATGACAAGACCCGAAGAACTTGATGAACAACTTATTGAAACCATCGACGAAGATGGCAATGTTGTTAATTTTGAACTACTTGACATTATAGTGTTTGAAGAAAAAGAATACGGACTTCTTTTACCCAAAGACGAAAACACAGATGACAACGAAGTCGTCTTAATGCGACTCTCTAAAGAAGGTGAGGAATATATATTTGAAGTTATCGAAGATGACGATGAATTTAATTCCGTAGTTGAATATATTGATTCACTTGAAGATGACGAAGAATCTGAGCTTTAATGGACTATTACAAATTCATTAATATTAAGTCCTTGCTTTACAATTCTTAATATTTATTCCTAAATTTGTCAATTATTTCTTCGATATATTGTTTATATATATACGAGGAATAAAATTAGAGATAGAGAAATTACCACACAACGAGGAAAAAATGCAATTTTAAGACCGCAAGGTCTTTTTTTTTGCCCAAAATACTGTTAATATTAAAAACCTATTGAGATATATTGTTATTGATAGTAAAATTGATATTATGTTTAAAAAGTATAAAAAACAACAGGTCGGTATACTATCATTTCTTGTTAAATATTTTTACAAGTTCGAAAGTTTTTTTTATAACGTAAAGAATATAAATTATCCGAAAGTAAAACCGGCAATATTTGCACTCTGGCACGCACACCAATGTATGCTGTACGCAAATGAGGACAGAGAAAACCTCAACGTTATGATAAGTAACTCCAACGACGGAGATATAATAGCAGCAGCCACAGAGTTTATGGGAATAAAAACAATCAGAGGCTCTCATAACAGAAAAGGAGCGAGTGCCACTTTAGCAATGCTTGAAAAGCTTGAACAAGGTGAGAGTGCAGCTATTACGATCGATGGACCAAGAGGACCCAAATATGTCGTAAAAGAAGGCGTAATCAATATTGCTAAAATATCGCAAGTCCCGATCGTCCCTATGGTATGGTATTCTCCGTCAAAATTATTATTGAAATTTAAAACGTGGGATGAATTTAATTTTCCGTTCTTAGGTCCGAAAATTATTGCCGTATACGGAGAGCCGATTTATGTACCGGAAGACTTAACAAAAGATGATGTTGAGTTCTACAGAAAAAAACTTGAAGATGAACTTCACAACCTATATAAATATGCGCAAGAAAATTATAATGATTTAATAAAAAAATAAAAAGCGGACATTAAGTCCGCTTTTTATTAGTAAGAAAACTATTAACTAGTAATTAGCGTTTTGAATAAAGAAATAAGCTCTCGGATGTTTGCAAACAGGACAAATTTCAACAGAATTCGTACCTACATGGGAGAAACCGCAGTTTGCACATTCCCAGACAACAGTCTCATCTTTTTCAAATACCTTGCCTTCCTTGATATTGGCGAGCAATTTTTTATATCGTTCTTCGTGGTGTTTTTCGATAGAGCCAACTTTTTCAAAAAGAAAAGCAATATCATTAAACCCTTCCTCTTTAGCCTCTTTAGCGAATCTGGCATACATATCAGTCCATTCATAATTTTCACCGTCAGCAGCATCTGCAAGATTCGTCATAGTATCGGCTATACTGCCGCCATGTAAAAGCTTAAACCAAATTTTTGCGTGTTCTTTTTCGTTATTCGCAGTTTCTTCAAATATTTTAGATATTTGAACGTAACCGTCTTTTTTTGCCTGAGAAGCGTAATACGTATATTTATTACGTGCTTGAGACTCACCGGCAAAAGCTTCCATTAAATTCTTTTCAGTTTTAGTTCCTTTTAAATTTTTATTATCCATAATTTACTCCTTTGGGCACAAATTAACAATTTCTTATGCTTCTTCTTCAAATTGATCCTTACCAACACCGCATAAAGGGCAAGCATATTCTTCAGGCAATTCATCGAACGGCACATTACCGTTTTCAGCGGGATCATATACATAGCCGCAAACAGTGCAAACAAATTTTTTCATTTTAACTCTCCTTATTTTTCTTACATTTGTTGCAAACTCCACGAATTTGCAAATTCATATCTTTTATATCACCGAATTTTGAAGTATTTTTCGGAATAGAAAGCATCTCCCCCTCTTCAAGAAACACATCAAAAACCTCATTACATTTTACGCAAATAAAGTGATGATGTGGTGTCTTATCAGCATCAAATCGGGCTTTTGGCAACTGATTATCAACTCGGAATATCAAACCAAGCTCCTCCAAAGAAGCCAATGTTCTATAAACAGTATCAAAAGATATACTGGGTATACGTTTTTTTACTGCTTGAAAAACAGTTTCTGCATCAGGGTGCTCACACGACTTAACAACCTCTTCAAAGATAATAATTCTCTGCTCAGTCACCCGCATGCCGGTAGAATGGCATACTTTTTTCAGATCCTCAATTCTTCTATCTATTGTTTCTTTAGTGTGCATCAGATTTCCTTAATAAGAATCATTCCTAATAATTTAAGTATATCAGATCGCACAAGATTTGCAAGTAGTAACTTATAAGAACTTAACAAAGATTAGGAAAAGGAATAATATAGCCAGAAAGTAGCAGATGAAAAATAAATATTAAGTAGAATGAAAACAAAAACAAAACAAATTAAGATTGAGAATGTAAATCCTCAACTCTTCTGATTGCTTGTACTTAGTGCTCACCCCTTCAAGGAAGGGGTTTTTTTTATATATTATTTAGGAATTTTTGAGCTTTAGCCTCCGCAAGATCAGCCTGTCTAAGCACGGCGTCGATCTGTGCGCTTCTTGAAGCTACAGGGTCATCAACGGTCTCCTGCCCTAATATAGGGCTTGGGATGTATGTTCTTTTGAGTTCGGAAGCCGGTATTGAAGAATTCAGAGATTGAGAGGGTATTGTGTTAGATGACAAAGTTTGAGAGCCTATTGTTTGAGGCAATTTACCTTGATTTAAGCGCATTTGAGTAAGAAGATTACCCTCTTGATATTTTATTGCAGGATTATATGTTGGTTGAATTTGAGTTTGTGAATTTTTGAGCTGTTCTTCCAATTGGGACTTAACTGCAGCATCAGGCGCATTCGTTTCAGCAGACTGTTTTTCACTTGAGGTTTCATCCGGTTCTTTGTCCAGAATAGATTTTTGAGGACGACCGAAAATTTTGTGGCTAATCTTAACTGCAGTATCAGTAAACAAGGACATTACAGTTGTTGCAATAAACAAGAATCTGCCGACATATCCAAATCCAAGCTTGGCCGCATACGGAGCAAGTTTTAAGCTGTTTAATAATCCTGCCCCGAGTTTACCTGCAGCAGAACCGGATTTGCTGACATTGCTGAGCGGACGAACAGTTTCTTTAATTCTGCCCCAGCTCAATATGTTACCAATCCATTTAAACGGTTTTTGATATAATTTTACGTTTTTATTGGCTTCTTTTTTAATAGCATTAAGTTGAGATTTCAAAGCATCATAAGCAGCCTTGTCACCATCTATAGCAGCACCGTTTATACGTTCAATCAGGCTATGATATTTTTTGTAATCTTCGGGCTTCATACCAATAAATTTAAGACCTGCAGCAGCGTTAAAGACTCTTAGCTGCAATCCCATGGTTAGCATCATTGCCATAAAACTTGCCATAGACTCGGCAAAAGTTTTGAACTTGTCACCCTTTGGCGCATCAATAGATTCTTTCAAAGATTGAGCAAGGAAAAATGCTTGCAACAAAACAGCTACCTTACCGGCAGCCATACCGTTTGACAGAGCTTCTAATGAACGGAAAGTTGCACCGGAAAGCTTTGCCCCGAGCGGACGCGACAAATCCTTATAATTCTTCGTCAAATGAACCTTATTAATAAGCTCACCAAAAGTAGTACCCTTGGACAAAAATTTGGGCATCCACCATAATGACTTATTCATAATCTCATTTTTAACATGCGGATTCTTGTTGATAATATCAATCATCTCGTCTACATATTTATGAGAATCTTTTTTTGATTTTTCAATAATATCTTTGAATATTGAAGTACCGTGTTGTTTATCATAAAACTCCATATATTCGCGAATAGAATTAGAAATATGACCCAAAGTACCTGCAGCCTGACCTTGTACCATATTACCGCCGATACTTGGTTTAGTTTTCATGCTATTAAGAATTTCAGATTTCGAAATTATATTCGTATTAACCCAAGAACCGAGATTCTTTAAAAATCCGCCTACAGCACTTACAGAATTTTTATTACCAACATCATTGCCCCATTTTTCAATCTTCCCAAACAGTGTCTTATCATAATCACCCTGAAGTTGTTTATTGAGCAAAGAAGTAGCCCAGAGCAGTGCAGCCCCAAACCCTGCAGTACCTGCAATCAATACAGCAGGATTATCCTGTGTTTTCTGTGCCTGTTTTAATAAAGTATTATCCTCCAGCTTTTGAGCACCGGAAGTAATGGCCTGTCCATTCGGGTAAGCTTGAAAATTAGGCTGTTGCGGTGTTATATATACAGGGTTAATATTTGATTGCATTTTATACCTACGCTAACATCACTTACATAAATAAAAACAAACAAACCGGCTAATTTGACCATTTGTTAATAATTATTAAGTAAGATGATTGTAATAATTGATTAAATTGTTCACAAAATAAAACAATATAAATTGCAAACAGAACAATTACTCTAAGAGAGAAAAAAGGCACCCGAACAGGACGCCTTTTTTAATAATATTAAATACAATCAAAAAGCTTACTCAGCAGAATTTTCTTCAACTTCTTCAACGATCTCGTCTTTAATTATTTCAGAAGCGCTAACCTTAACAGAAAGCTCAGTTTTAACTTTTGATGTAAGTTTAATAAGCATTTTATATTCACCAATATGGTTGATAGCTCTATCAAGAGAGATATTTTTTCTGTCAACTTCAGCACCGAGTTTTGCATTCAATTCTTCGGCGAGTTTCTTAGTAGTGATTGTACCGAACAGCTTGCCGCTTTCACCTGCTTTAGCAGTCAATTCAATCTGTCCTAACTCTTCAATTTTCTTAGCCAGTTCTAATGCTTCATTATGAAGTTTTTCTTGTTTAATTTTAATTCTTTGAAGATTTTGCTCTCTATTCTTGATAGCACCCTTAGTAGCTACTTCAGCATAATTTTGAGGAATCAAAAAATTTCTTGCATAACCATCTTTTACATTGACCATATCGCCTTGTTCACCAAGGTTTTGAACATCTTTTCTTAAAATTACCTGCATTATATTTCTCCTTAATTAGATATTAATTACACATTTTTACAAAGTTACAAATTAAGAATAATAAAAACATACTCAAAAGTCACCTGTTTTTCAATATTTGTGTATAATTTTGTAATGAAAGATAAACAAACTGAACAAAGAAAAGTTGAATTACTTGCACCGGCAAAGGATAAGGCATGCGCATACGCGGCGATAAACGCAGGTGCAGACGCTGTTTACATTGGTGCATCACAGTTCGGTGCTAGAAAAAAAGCCGGAAATACGCTTGATGACCTTGCAGAAATTATAGAATACGCACACAAATTCAATGTAAAAATATACATTACAGTAAACACAATACTTTATGACAACGAACTAAAAAGCGTTGAAAAGCTTATACACGACTTATACAATATTCAGGCAGATGCAATAATAATACAGGATATGGGGATACTAAAAATGAATTTGCCCCCGATACCCATTCATGCCAGCACTCAATGCAATAATAATGAAATCGAAAAAATCAAATTTTTAGAAAGCTGCAATATAGAAAGAGTAGTTCTTCCCCGAGAATTTTCGATAAAAGAGATTGAGCAAGTAAGAAGAGCAACAAACGCGGAAATAGAAGTTTTTGTCCACGGCGCATTATGCGTATGTTATAGCGGACAATGCTACCTGAGCGCATCAATTGGCGAAAGAAGTGCAAACAGAGGCGAATGCGCACAACCTTGCAGAAAAAAATACAGTCTTATAAATGAAAACGGAGAAAAATTAGCAACTTCCAAATATTTGCTTTCAATGAAAGATTTTTCGCTCGCAAACAAACTAAAAGAACTAATAGAAGCAGGTGCGGATTCATTGAAAATTGAAGGCAGGCTCAAGGATGAAGACTATGTCAAAAATGTAGTATCGTACTACAGAAAAATGCTTGACGATATAGACATAAATCTTCGCACCTCAGACGGAATACTGGTAAATAACTTTGAGCCGGATGTAAATAAAACATTTAACAGAGGATATACTGAATTTAATATAGACGGAAAATGCAGCTCTTTAACAGAAATGAAAACTCCAAAATTCCTCGGCGAAAAAATCGGCAAAGTGCTGAAAATCAAAGGAAATAAATTTGTAATATCAAAAGGAGAAAACCTTGCAGTCTCAGACGGTATTGTCTTTTTTGATAAAAATAAAGAATTAAGAGGCACAACGGTTACCCAAGTTAATAATAATGAAATATCCGCGCTCAACACGTCAGGATTGATAACCGGCACGATTATCTATAGAAACAGAGATTCAGAATTTATTAAAAGGCTGAACCAAACAAAATTTGAACGAAAAATACCGCTGGAAATAAAAGTATCAAATAATAATGACAGTCTGAATATTTTGCTTAATAATGAATTTTTAAAAAGCTTTCCAAATGAGTTTGAACAAGCTAAAAATAAGAAAAAAGCAAGAGAGAATCTCATCGCTCAATTTAAAAAAAGTGCGGAATTTCTGGTAGACAGAATCGAATTAGACAAAAATTTCGACCTATTTATTCCGATATCAAACCTAAATGAAATACGAAGAGATTTTCTTGAATCATACAGACAATATAAAAAAAACAACTACCAAAGAAAACTCAGAACAGTTGCGTACACCCCGCAAAAATATCCCAAAAAAGAACTTGATTACACCTACAACATTTCTAATAAAATGGCAAAAGAATTTTATGAGTCTTGCGGAGCAAAAGTTATTCAGCAAGCATTTGAAAAAGGCGGAGCCGGAAAATGTCTGATGCAAAGCAAGCACTGCATCAGAAGAGAATTAGGAATTTGTTTAAAAAATACAAAGCCTGAAAAGCTGTTTCTGGTTGACGAACAGAACAAAAAATATCCACTGGAGTTTGATTGTAAAAATTGCATAATGAAAATTAATCGGGAGTAATATGAAAAAAATAAATATTAAAAGCTACAAAATGCAGATTATACTTCCGGCTGTTGTATACGGCATAATACTCATATTCTTGTTGTTGTCGGGAGAATACTTTATGAGTGAAATACTATTTTTCACCGTTGTAATTACACATGCTACAGTGTTATTTTTTCAATATAAATATCAAAAAGATTATGCAGACTATTTCTTGTACAATGAAACAGAATTTGGATTTGAACGGAACAAACAAATTTTAACCTTTGAATACAATAACGTAAAAGAAATAAGTTTCTACTGCACAACCGTGCCGGGGTGCTGGGCACTGAGACGCGGGGAACTATACTTTGATATAACAATTTTACAAGAAGATAATACCTCTGTAGTCATAAAGATTACAGACAGAAAGCTTTATTGGATTTTACCCGTATTATTAGAAAGAAAAATTCCCTTTTATTCAACACAAAAAGACGTCAACAATTACCTGTTGAATCTGCTGAAAAATACACCAGAAAGCAGAGAAAAAACACAGACAATTATTATAACAATTTTTGTTATTTATATATTTCTGCTAACATTGCTTTTCTATTTAAAAGGAATGCAGTATTTTTAAAGAAAAAGCCGGAATATAAACTCCGGCTTTTTCTATTTTATTATTCGTTTTCAGAATTTTCATCCGTTTCAGATTCAGGTATTTCATTGATAACATCTTCTTCATCAATACCATACTCTTCTTCAATGATATTATCTTCATCCTGCTCGGCAGAAGGAAGTTCCTCATAAGAGTCTTCTTCTTCAACAACAGGTTCTTCATAGCTGCGGGAAGCCTCAGCCTGTTCAGCCTGAGAAGCACTCTTTATATCTATTTTCCATCCGGTAAGTTTATGAGCAAGTCTGACATTTTGCCCTTCTCTGCCTATTGCAAGGCTTAGCTGGTCGTCAGGAACAACAACAAGAGCCTCTTTAGAGGTTTCATCATCAGCTAGAATATCTACAGAAATAATTCTTGCAGGAGATAGAGCATTTACAATGTACTCAACCGGATCTTCAGACCATCTAACAATATCAATTTTTTCATTTTTCAATTCACCGACAATAGTCTGAATTCTGCTTCCTCTTGGCCCGATACAAGCACCTACCGAATCAATTTCAGGGTCATTACTGTGAACTGCAAGCTTTGTTCTGTAACCGGCTTCTCTGGCAATCGATTTTATTTCGACAATTCCGTCTTCAATTTCAGGAACCTCGAGCTCAAACAACTCTCTGACAATTTCCGCATGCGCATGTGAAACTATTACCTGAGGAAGTCTGTTAGTTTCTTTTACATTCAAAACAAAAACTCTTATTCTGTTACCGGGTTTGTAATACTCACCGGGAATCTGCTCTTTATAAGGAAGAATTGCATCGGTTTTTCCAATATTAACAAACACGTTTCTGTTCTCTACACGTTGTATAATACCGGTAGTAAGAGTACCTTTTTTATCCATAAATTCATCGAGAACAAGTTTTCTTTCAGCCTCTCTGATTCTTTGAGTAATAACCTGCTTAGCAGATTGAGCAGCAATTCTACCAAAATTTTCCGGAGTAACTTCAATCTTTACTTCATCTTCTAATTCAACTTCATCATCAATTTCCTTTGCATCTTCGAGAGAGATTTCAGTATTTTCATCCTCAACTTTTTCAACAACAAGTTTTGTTCTGAATACACCAATCTCACCGGTAGTTTCATCAAGGATAGCTTCAACATTAGGAGCATCTTTAACTCTAATATGTTTTTTATAAGCAGCAACTAATGCGTCACACAATGACGCAATAATAACTTCTTTTGAAATTCCTTTTTCTCTTTCCAACTGTTCAGTAGCTTCAAAAAGAGCTGTTCCGATTTTAATCATCTTTATCTCCTTATTCTATTTCTAATTGTGCACGCACGATGTTCTCTTTGGGTATAGTAAACACTGACTCATCATCAATTTTTAAAACAGTAAGCCCTTGCGATTCGCTAAAATCAAGAATCTTACAAACAAATTGTTTTATTTCAGTACCATCCAAAGGTTTTTTAAGTTTCAAATTTATAGTCTTACCATTGAATATGGTGTACTCTTTATCTGATTTAATTTTTCTATCTAACCCCGGAGAACTGACCTCCAGATAATATTTAACCGGAATCAATTCATCCAAAAAATCACTCAAACTTCTTGAAACATGTTCACAATCATCCAGCGTTACGCCGTGATCGTATGAATACAAGAAAATTCGTAAAAACCACTTGCCAGATTCTTTTGAAAAATCAATCTCTATAGGAATCAAATTGTACCGCATAGCAGTATTTTCTATTAGTGGCGTTACTTTCTCGATAATCTCAAATTTGTTTATATGCTTATGTTCCATATACATCTTTCAAAATATAGCATTGTCTCAAACATAGCGGTTTATAAAGAAAAAAGAAACGGCTGACCGTTTCTTTCCTTTACTAAATTTATAATAACATTAAATAACTTTTTTTCAAGATAATATACAAAAATTGATACAATTGTGAAAGCTAAGAGGCGAAATAATCGCTTATTTTTTTCTCTTTTTCAGACTTGAAAATATGCGCAATCTTCTTAATCAAAGGTTTTTGAATATCATCTAATTCTTTTTTCAAAATTGCCTTTTGTAAAAGAATTTTATTGTACTTAACATTAACATATTCCGAAGAATCAAGTTTTGGTTGCAAACGCAGTAATTCAGTGTTGTATTTCAGAATTGACTGACGAATTTGGGATACTCGTTTATTAGTCATAAATGGGGTCCTTTAAACATTTTTTGTATTAATTTATTGTCGCGACGATTTTCAACTTTCATATAATATAAATTTTTTCAAAAACATGAATCCACTAAAAAATGTATTCTTTGTAAATTTTCTTTACAGCCGCTTAAAAATTTTCAAATTTCGACTAAAAGTTGTATAATAAATAGGATTATTTCTAACATTGCAAATAAATAACCAAATGGATATATTCTCAAAAATAAAAGACTTCGTAAAACAGGTCAACGAAATTGAATACAGCATCTCAAACAATAAGCGGGAATTTCTGGAGATATACGAAAGAAATCTGGCACTTGAGCAAGAGATTCTGGAGCGCACCCAGGAATTAGATCAGGCAAATAAAGCCTTCTTAACCCTGAAACACGTTTGGGACTTAATGAATTCATCCCAACCTCTGACTACCGTTCTTGATAAGCTGGTCAACTCATTACACGGTGAAATGGGTTATATAAACAGTACAATACTGAAACTTGATGAGGATGAAAACGGAAAATATTTTACGATTAAGGCTTTCTCAATGAGTCCTATCTTCAAAAAGCTTTTGGACTACTCAAACGGTCAATTACAAGACAGCCGACTCTTTTATGACAAAGATTCAACACTCGCAAGATGTCTTGAAGAACAAAAAATCCTCTGCACAAAAGAATACCTCACCAATATAAATTGTCTTTTAAAGGATTTTACGCTTGAACAAATTCAAGAGATTAATAAGCTTGGAATAAGCCGCCACTTGATATCAATCCCGCTGTATCAATCACAAAAACCGTTCGGGGTCATGCTGGTATTCTCACCCCGTGACAGCGTAACGGATAAAGAGCTAAACTTTCTCAGCCTATTTGCAAATCAGGTTGAAATGGCAATAACAATTGCCAACCTCTTTGAAACAATCCGAAAAGAGGCAGTAACAGACGGTCTGACAGAGTTATACAACAGACGCTATTTTAATGAAGAACTAAGAAAAGAAGCAGACCGTGCAAAACGATTGAACCAACCTTTTACGATCATAAGTCTTGATTTAGATTACCTGAAAAAAATAAACGATACTTACGGGCATGCAGCAGGTGACATAGCAATCAAAGCCATAGCAGACGTGATGAAAAAGAATGCACGTTCAATAGATATCCCTGCACGTCTTGGCGGAGAAGAATTTTGCATATTGCTGCCGGGTATCGATTCAAAAGGCGGAATGATTGCAGCAGAAAGAATTCGCTCGGCTATTGAATCATATGAAGTCGATGAAATTGGCAAAATTACAGCAAGTATCGGTGTAGGTACATATCCTGAACATTCTCAAAACCTTGACGAACTACTGGAAATGACAGATCAGGCAATGTACAGATCGAAAATTAACGGCAGAAACAGAGTTACACTTGCCAAAAACGCAGAGGACGAAAGCTGGCATACAATTGCATTCGGAGCCTTTGTTGACATAATCAACAAAAAAAGAATACCTATCCCCGATACACTTGCCGAAAATATAAGCACAAAGCTTGAATCAATGAAAAACGATTCTCTTAAAACAAGAGAAGCTAAAGATACTTTATATTCAATAGTGGATATGATGGCACAAACCTACAATCCGTCAATAAATATCGGCTCTACTAAGGAAAAAATTGCACTAGGAATAAAACTTGCACAGAAATTAGAAATTTCAAAAGAAGAAATAGACAAGTTAAAAATTGCAATGCTGCTCTATGACATCGGAAATATAATGATTCCAGAGGAAATATTTAACAAAAAATCACCACTGACCGAAGAAGAAAAAAATAAAATCCATGAACATCCGATAATCGCAGCCAGAGAAATTCTTCAACCTATAAGTTCAATTACCGACATAATCCCCATTATCGAAAACCACCACGAAAACTGGGATGGCTCGGGATATCCAAATAAAAAATCCGGCAGCGAAATTCCTATTACATCACAAATCATACTGCTTATAGACGCATATACGGCAATGAGCCAAGATCGCCCGTACAGAAAAGCCTTACCGGTTGAAGAGATTATCAAAGTTATACAAAAAGATTCCGAAAAAAAATGGAACAAAGAAGTTGTTGACGTATTTGTAGGATTATTACATGAGCTTATCCGCTAAAATTGACGATATTATAACAAAACTATATAACTGGTGCACAACATATAAAGATCAAACCCTAATAAGAGACGTAACCAAACTTAGCAATACAAAGTTCGATGCCTACGTGGAAAGCTCAATTGCAACACCACTATCATTTACCGTTTTTGAACTGAGTGAAAAAGGCGAGCTTATAATAGATAAACAACAACGGGTTTTAGAAAGTCAGGCAGCGTTTTTTCTTTTTGTTAACCCGAAAACCGGCTGGATCTTCGCCATAAAAAACACTCTGGAAAATCAAAGAAAATTACTCAGCGCGCAACCGCTTCAAAACTTTAAGATTAAAATTCACGACTAATCAATTCATATAAATGCTTAATCAACAAATCAAGATACGTGAGCTTCATTGAATAATCTGCACATAAAACAGCATTTACATCTTTTTCAAAATCTTCAGGAATAGCTCCGCACAAATCAAGAACAAAACGGACCAACCTTTTTTCACCAGGATGATAAACCCTGTTATAAGCAAATAAAATATCAAAATAACTTGCAAAAAACGCACTTAAACGGTGATTTACACTCACGTAATCATTTCGAGAGATTGCATTAGAAATTTGTGAATAATAAGAAGCGTATTTTTTATCCTTTAATAGCGGTAAATTTTTCTCAATAATTCGTTTTGCCAATTCATCAGGATAAGATTTAATACCGGATTGCAAAGAAAGAAACCAACCGCTAGGATCATAAAGGATTTTCGAATTAATAATATTGAACAAAAAGCAAGTAGTATAACCCAAAGAAGCATGATGTTCTTGATAAACATTATGAACAACAGACTGAATCCACGCAGGAGCGCGATACATAATATCAAGTGGAATCCCACTATCTGCAATTCTCATTTCATCACCGAGTTCCCAATACCTGTTATCCAATGAAAGCTCTTTTGCATACCTGACAAATATGTTTTTTCTGTAGTCCAAAGGTATTTCATCATCAGTATAAACGTACATATCAATATCCGATAACTCATCTGAAACTCCGCTAAGATTTGATCCGGCAATAACAATTGCGCTCACAGAGTCGACAGCAGATAGTTCGTTTACAATATCTTCAAAATCTGTCATATTTACCCTCCAATAATACAAGAATAAATTTTTGTGTGATATATATATGATTATAGGATATAGATATGAAAAAAAATATAGCTATATTATTAATACTGATTTTTTGCATAAGTCCGGCATTTGCTGATGAGATAGAACTTAAGGGTGTAGAAAAAAATAAAATTAAAATGACACCCAAAGTCGTTAGAGACGAAAAGAGCCTTGCCATAGACGAAGAAACGGCAATGAAAGGCATTATCTCATTACAGCAGCAAAAGGATATTGAAGACATAGAAGGTCTGTGGACCGCAACAGTTGAAAACAATAGCATAATCAAATTTGCGATGAAAAAACTTTCAATCCCTCCTGAGCAGCAGCGTGTACACTCCTCAATTATGGCGAAATCACTCTCAGCGCTGGTTAGCGGTGCATCGTTTATTCCGGCAATGTTTGGTGCAGACTATATGGTTCAATCAGCCTCCTACGCAACGGGTAGGCTGGCTAATAATTACCTCAACCGTAACAACATGCCCAAAGAAACCCCGCTTACGGATACAGAACTGATAGAACTTGCAGGAATGATAGAGTCGCTGCAGGATTCAATAATAAATTCTTACTACAACTACAAAGCAGCACTTACACAAATTAAAGAAACACGTCAACAGCTTGTGTTGTACAACAAAAATTACTCTGAAGCTCTTAAAAATAAAGATGATATGGAGATTCTAGTCTCATCATCAATGTATGACGACCTTTTATACCAAGAATACAAATTAACTCAAGAAGCAAAAAAGTACTACATGGATCTGCAAAGGCTTGCAGGTAAAAAAGCCGTAGAAAATTTGAATCTGTATCAGTACGCATTTAAAGATGAACTCTACTCAACAAAATCAATAATAAACAAGAACATGCCGGTACAAAATAAGAAAGGTGCTACTAAATGATAAAAAAACTTGCATACGCAATTATGCTCAGCAGCATTATCATTAGCCCATCACTGGCGATCTCTGTTGAAGATGTGACAGAGCCGATTTGCCCGTCATATCGACTAGGAACGGGAAGTGTACCGGAAAAGATATACAAAGTAGTTGAGACAAAAAAACAAATCCCGACAAGAGATACGACATATAATGCACAAAATGCCGTAAAAGACCTGACTTATGCTGATTTAAGCTTAAAAAAAATCTCAAAAGAGATCTCTGATGATCTGGAACTGGAATCTGAACAGACACTTAACGACATAAAACTCCTCTGGGTCGGTGCAGCACAAAAAAGTGAGACAATAAAATTCATAATCTACAAACTTGCAAATCCGGATGAAGAGAAACCCAATTCCAGTGTAGTAAAAAAGATCATTAAACCAATTGCAACCGCAGGAAGTCTTGCCGGAATCGGAGTAGGCAACCCTATTGCCGCAGTATCTGCCATCATGGGCAGCAGCGTGCTTGGAAATTTATCTGTTGATGAAAAGGAATTAAACTACAAATTTTCAAAAGTTAACGATGCAGACATGGTTGTACTCATAAGAAAAGTAGAAGAATTACAAAGAAAAATTGTAAACTACTATTTTGACTATATGGCCTCAAGAGCCGCACTTATAAAAACCGATGAAATAGTAAACAAACGCAAAAAAATATTCTCAGCAACACAAAATAAGTCAAAAGAACAAATCCTCATGGCAGATTCATTTTACAGAGAAGCTTTGCAACTTCAAAACAAAGCAAAAGCGGATTTCTTATCAAAACGTTCTGCCCTTGAACAAATAGTCGGACTTGACACAATGATGGACTTTGAAGAAATGCTTTCACAAAGAAAGTAATATTGAATCACTATATCCCCATCATATGTGCATAAATTAGTGAAGAAGCCTTAACAATAAACTCTTTGCCCAAAGGCGAGTTATAAGGACGGTTAACAAGAATAACAACAATGTATTTTTTGCCATTAGGGGTATAGACAATACCTGCATCACCAAGCATCTTGCCAATGTCACCTGTTTTATGAATAAAAAGTGCTTCAGGAGGCAACCCTGCCTGAATTAGCCTATTATTATGAACATGGCTCATATAGTCAACTATTTTTTCGCGAGAATTCAAAGACAAAAAGCTGGGATTGTCGATATTATAGAGCATTCGACCCATTTCTTTAGCAGTAGTCACGTTTGTACCGGCAAGATCAGGCAACCAGTCATTTATTCGTGTATTTTTGAGCCCCCATTCTCTTAGCCCATTATTAACATCGTTCATCCCGCCAATTGCCGACATAATCATGTTTGTAGCGGAATTATCCGACTCAGTAATCATCACACGTGCAAGTTCATCAATAGTATAAGATTTCTTCAACCCCTTAAACTGCAAACTGCCAGAACCCTCAGATTTATAAAATTCTGTCATCGGAATTCTTGTATCAAGCGTTACTTGACCTGCTTCAATGGATTTAAACAGTCTAATCAATACGGGGATTTTAATTATACTTGCAGCAGAATAAATTTTATCAGCATTAAAATTCGCATACCTACCGGACTCGTAGTCCCATACGTAAACTGACGGACTTAATGAAGGATATAAATTCGAAAGATTTGTCAATTTTGCATCAAGCAGGGGCATTTCGTACGTTTCATACAAATTTAGCATTTGAGGTTTTGAAGTTTCGGTCGGGCGAAGCATATTTACGCCTAAAAAGTGAGAATTGTTCAAGTACAAAGAAGTTGGACTGTACAATTTAGCATAATCTGTCTTAACGGCAGGATACTTATCCGCCTTCATAAACAGCGGACGAGTAATATTATCAATATAATGAGGAGCAACAACTAAAAGCATTAACACAAAAACCGCAATTTTAACTGCAACTACAAAAATATTAGCTTTTTGCGATTTTTTCTTCGTATAAGGACGGGTTAAAGCAGGTCTTACATTCGATGCATATCTGTGCGATGTGCCGTAATAATCGTACTTTATTTCTGGTTTGTACGCCGGTTTTGCCAAATTTACCTCTCCCTAATCAAAGAAATTGCTCTGTTTTTATATATTCATAATACGGCAATCTGCTCTTTGTTACATGGTACATATGGTGTAGATACAAAACACTGTAACATTACATTTGTAGTTTTTTCAAGCGGTTTTACAATTTTTTACAGCAAAATAGAACGTATTGCACTCAAAGTTTTTTATTACTTGCCTTCATTCATATAAATTATGTACAACAAAGACAACATTTGATATTATTAATAATATTATTATTTGATAAGGACAAAAATATGAGAAATGTTGTAATTTTTACGGATAAGGATTCAAGCAATATTGAGCACCTGATTGCGCAAAATGAGGAATTGAATGTCAGAGTCAAAGGTATTGATGAGCTGAAAGATGCACTGACCTTCAATCCGTCTGTAATTGTTTTAAACTGTAATGAAGAAAAACTAAAAGAAGTGTCAATGGTAACAAAACTTGTTGCACCGGCATTGATTATTTCAGAAAAATTTATTGATGAACTTCTATTCAGAGGTGATTCATATGATTTTGTTACAGCACCGATTGATGAAAAGGAATTACAGTTAAGACTCAAAAACTTGTTAAAAATAAAAGAATTGAAAGAAACTATAGATACGGTATCAACGACAGACAGCTTAACAGGACTTCACAACAGAAAATATCTGCATGAGCGCCTTGAAGCCGAAATTTCACGTTCAAAACGCTATGATACGAAATTGTCCTGCTTACTGTTAGACATCGATTTCTTTAAGGTCGTTAACGATATGTACGGATACGATTGGGGCGATGTTCTTCTGAAAAAAATTGCGGAAATGCTTAAGGGATTTGTCAGAAAAGAAGACATTTTGACAAGATATGGTGATGAAGAGTTTATCGTAATTCTTCCGAACACTCCCGAAGAAAATGCATTCCTTTTTGCCGAAAGATTCAGAAGAGATATCGAAAAAATGGAATTTATTCCTGCAGGCGAAGAAGAAAAACACCCCATCACTATATCAGGTGGCATAGCATCATTCCCGTTTTTGCAAAATGTTGATGAAGATGCAAATACCTTGATCAGATACGCTGAACACGCTTTGTATAACGCAAAGAAAAGAGGTAAGAACAAAATTGTTCAGTTTTCACAAATTAATATTGAATACTAAAAAATAAATTGTTAATACGAAAAAAGAAGCACCTAAAGTGCTTCTTTTTTTACAATGTTCGTATTTCATCTATAATTTCAATAATTTCATCAGTTAGATCGTTTTTGCCTGAAATATTATTTGACACAGCCTTAGCAAAATCTGCTTTTTGAAAATCACCCAGATTGTTAACTCTAAAATAATCGCTTAAAACCCTTGTCATTGGTTGCTCACTCTTAAAATCACTTACGCAGCACTGAATAATATTTTTATACGTGTTGTTGATAGTCCGTTTTACCAAAAAGAGAGAAAAAAGGTCCTCAAACTCACCGTGATGAATCAAATGTAGTTTATCAATCTTTCTAATCATGCCGGATATAATTCGTGAAGTCTCAACTGCATCAAGATCAAGCAATATAAAAATCGGAAGCTTCAATTCATTTTTCAGCTCGCAATAAAGCTTAGCGACCTGATTTTTACCGCCGGCACCAATCAGATGGATACCACAAGCGTTGAAATCGACACCATAATGCGCGGCAAAACACGGTAACAATATTTCTTCGGTAATCCCCTCACACAGAACAACTTTTTCTACCGGAAATTTTAATCCCAAATTTTTTCTTAAAGTAATTTTATCAAGCTTGAAATTTTTAAGGCAAATTAAACGTCGCAAGTTGAGCGGTAGGGACTGTTCAGTCTGGATTAAATTAAGAACTCCGTCATAATTCAACTTGTTATCAATAAGCAGCTTCAATTCATCAGACAAATTATAAGAAGCAAATTCCTCCTCTTTAAGCACCTCATTAACAAAAAAAGACTCCGGCTCAGAACCTGTATAGTTTTTAACAGAGCCGTTCCATACTGTCTCAATCAAGCATTTGTAAATATCCGTATCAAGACTAAGAAGCTGCTGCTTGCTAAGCCTTGGCAAAACAAGATATTTTGATAAAATATCATTAAACACACGATAATACTTAAATTCGGGATACTTAAACCGCGTAAGACGATCCAGACCAAGCACCAAATCAGCAGGTGATACAGGCTTAAATTTTATATCTTTCAAACTTTTTCTCAACTTATAATCCTAGCTTAACAATACTTATAAATATATATTAAAAAAAGCAATTTTTAAAATTTTTAGTTTTTATAAAGATACAGGTGGGAAAATTGTGCTAAGTATTTCAAGAATTAACAATATTAATATAAACCAATCAAACAGGCTGCAAACAGTTACTAATGTAGTGCAGCCGACCGGCACATCTGCACTCAACAGCCATCTTGAAACCCAAACGGAATACAAACCCCAATTCAATCCCTCCTTTGGACTGTCAAAAGTCAGAACAACGTTAACTACAAAAGAAGAGAAGGAAAAATATAACACAATACTCACCATGCTCGATAAGAAGAGTAAAAAAGAGATTAATGAGCTTCTAAAAACAGGAAAGCTGCTCAATTCCAACTCTAACGACAATTCAACCGTTCTGGATAACCTGTTTAAAATAGCCACAACAAAACGTGTTGAAGGTTTGCAGAGTGAAAAAATATTAAAGGAAGTAATAGAAAAAATACATAGCCCATATACGATTACCCAAAAATTCGGAGATATTCCCGATAAAGTCGCCGATGAAATTGTAGGAAAAGAGAATCTTCTCTCAGTTAATAAAATTTCAAAAAGCGATCTAAACGTTCATTCCAGCACCTGCCCTGCAGCAAGTATAGAATTTAATCTTGCACACAAAATGCCTGCAGAGTTTGCCAGAATAGCAGAAGGACTGACGTCTGAGAGCATCAGTGTGATAAAAAATCTTAAACTGAGTAACCTTTCACAAAATACTATGGACGTGTTGTGGCTGCTCAATGAATTTAAAATCCCGCATAAATTAAATAATTGGGACGATCTCACCGTGCTTTTAAAACCGGATAGAAACGCAATAATAAGAGCACGAGTTCAAAATACATATTTTGACAAGGGAGAACGCTCCGCACTTGATGTACTAATGCAATCGACATTTATGAACATCGGCGCACAAAACACCTATAATACATTGACAGACAAGCGAATACCCAAATATAACGATGATGATGGCGGATTAACTGATATAGAGAAGAACTTTGCTGAAGAGATTGCGACCGGCAAAGGAAGGGTCTGCGTCACTTATCAAAAAATTGAATACACCGACGATTCACTGAATCAGAGCGGAAAACTCGTAGGCTATGAGTGCAAACCCGAAGAAACACTCCAACATATAGAAGAAACATTGAAGGGCGGAGACAATGTCATAATTGGTTATATCTATACCGATGATCAAAATAATGTCGTCGGCGGGCACGAAATTACAATCACCGGAATCGAAAAAGATAAAAGCGGCAATAAATACTTCATTTGCAACGATACGGACGACGGAATAGACGCACCTATCAAATATAGCGTCAATGAATTTTTGCCCAAAATCCACCATGCCGGCATCCCCATCGATGTTCTTGATGGAAAAGTTGAATTTGTAGAGGGATGGAGAGAACTTATGCAATATTATAAGGAATCAAAAACTAACCAGTATTATAAAACTGCATGAAGTAATGTACATTTTTAATCTTTTTTGTATAATATAATTTGTGAGTCCCAACTCACATTAAATGATTATGATAAAAGGAGAAAGAAATGAAAGTAAAAATTGAAGAAGGCTGCATTGCTTGCGGTGCTTGCGAATCGGTTTGTGAAGCTGTATTTTCAATAGAAGACGTTGCAGTTGTTAACCAAGCAGCTGTTGCTGATAATGAAGATTGCGTTAAGGAAGCTGCTGAATCTTGTCCTGTTGGCGTAATCAAAGTTGAAGAATAATTTTTGATTATTAGAACAAAAGCTGTCCTTAAAAACAGGGACAGCTTTTTGTTATCGTATAAGTGTGATGAAAAATATAGATATAATCGTTGAAAAATTAAAAAAAGCAAATTTAGCACAGTCTGACTTTGTAAAATTAATGGAAACA
>CASEVT010000048.1 GCA_949291445.1 uncultured bacterium
CAGGCTAAAACACAGACTATACTTTGTAGAAAACCCAAGTTGCCGAAATAATACAACTAGCTGTCAGACCATCAAAAGAGTCATTTGACCGTTTTGTTTGACACTTAGTTTGATTATTTCCGACCCCTCAAACTCGCACACAAAGCCTACTTTACCAAAATAATCTATCTAGCCGTACAAATCAACCTGGACAAAAAACTACATTTTTACCCTGCCTTATTTCGTAAATTTTAACACTTATAACAAAAAATACCCCGGATTGGACTCGAACCAATGACGCACAGCTTAGGACGCTATCGCTCTATCCATCTGAGCTACCGAGGCATTAATTTTAGTTGTTAATAACATAAATATCAATTTATACTTATATTCTATAACAAAATAAAAAAAAAGTTGCCTGATAGCAACTATCAAGTATTAAAATATAGTATAATATCAAAAAAGAGGAGTAAACGACCATGATACTTGATAAAATCAATTCACCTGAAGATCTAAAAAAATTAAACATAGAGGAACTCAACAAACTATCACAAGAGATGAGAGAGTTGATAATAAAAAAAGTAAACACAATAGGCGGTCACATGGGTCCGAATCTGGGAGTAGTAGAACTGACGATTGCACTGCACTATGTATTTAATTCTCCCGTGGACAAGATAATATTTGACGTCTCACACCAATGTTATCCGCATAAAATCATAACCGGTAGAAAAGAAGGTTTCACCGAGCCAGAAAAATACCTTAAATACACAGGCTACACAGCACCTGAAGAAAGCGCACATGACATATTTAAAGTCGGTCATACATCAACATCAATAAGCCTTGCAACCGGTGCAGCGAAGGCAAGAGACTTAAAAAAAGAGAATGGCAACATAATTGCCCTCATAGGTGATGGCTCACTAAGCGGCGGTGAAGCATACGAAGGACTCAACAATGCGGCAATGCTAAATTCAAATATGATAATAATTGTTAACGATAATGATATGTCAATAGCAGAAAACCAAGGCGGATTGTATAAGAATTTAAAACTGCTCCGAGACACAAAAGGACAAGCAGAATCCAATTTCTTCAAAGCAATGGGGTTTGACTATCTATATATAGAAGAAGGAAACAACACAGAAGCATTGATTAAAGAATTTGAAAAAATAAAAGACATAGACCACCCGATTGTTGTTCACATCAAGACAATAAAGGGTCTGGGACTTGCAGTTGCAGAAACGAACAAAGAGGCATTTCACTGGATACTACCAGGAACACTGGACAAAAAACCGGAAAACACGACTCCAGCAAAAGAAACATACGACTCAATAACAACAGAATACATACTGAAAAAGGCACAAAACGACCCCAGAGTGATTGCAATTTCACCGGCAACCCCAGGAGCTTGCGGATTTACACCTGATTTCAGAAAAAAGCTCGACTCACAATACACCGATGTGGGAATAGCAGAAGAACACGCAATTGCATACGCATCGGCACTTGCAAAATGTGGTGCAAAACCGATCTTAGCAATATTAAGTTCGTTTGTACAAAGAACATACGACCAACTATCGCAAGATTTATGCCTTAATAACTCACCGGTAACAATGCTTGTATACTGGGGCGCGCTCTCAAATGGCGATGCAACTCATTTAGGCTCGTTTGATATACCCTTAATTTCTAATATACCTAACATGGTATATTTAGCACCAACAAACAAGGAAGAATATCTGTCAATGCTAAACTGGTCAGTAGAACAAACTCAATATCCAGTTGCAATCAGAGTACCATATGGAGATATAATTAGTACGGGAATTACAGACAATACTGACTATTCAAACCTAAATAAATACAAACTCACACACAAGGGCAGTGAAGTGGCGATTCTGGGACTCGGCAATTTCTACAATCTTGCACAAAGAGTAAAAGAAGAACTCCGCACAAGCCAAAAAATTGACGCAACATTGATTAATCCTTGTTATATAACAGGGTTAGATGAAGATTTGTTGGAATCATTAAAGCAAAATCACAAGCTGGTTATAACACTTGAAGACGGAATGCTAAATGGAGGATTCGGAGAAAAGATATCAAGATTCTACGGCAATTCAAATATGAAAGTACTAAACTTCGGAGGACTGAAAGAATTTACGGATAGAATGCCGCTTGAGGAGCTGTACAAGAGATACCATCTTACACCGGAATTGATTGTTAGCGATATAAACAAATGTCTGCAAGTCTGTAACGTATAATAAAAACACAAAAATATGAAAACGAAAAAGCAAACAAAGGCAAAATAATGTATACAATAAAAGAAGTTGCAGACAAAATGGATGTTTCTGAGCATACACTGAGATTCTGGGCAAAAAGCGGATTTTTTCCGTTTGTCAAAAGGGATGAGAATAATATAAGACAGTTTAGTGAAAATGATCTTGACTGGGTAAAGATAGTAAAATGTCTTCGCTCGGTCGGGACAGAAAACAAGGCTATTAAACGATATATAGATCTTTGTATTAAAGGCGATTCAACCATACCGGAACGTTATAAAATAATACAAGACACCAAAAATAAAGCACTTGCACAAATGAGAAATTTACAAAAACAATTGGAACTACTAAACTACAAAGAGAACTTTTATCAAGATTTGATAAAAAACAAACAAAAAGACAGTTGGAACCCGATGAACAAGACAAAAGCAAAGTCCTGACAGTAGAGGTAACAATATAAATGAAAGCATTAATATGGAAAAAAGGCGGAAAAATTGAATTAGCAGAAAAGCCAGACCCGAAAATAAAAAAGCAAACCGACGCAATAATAAAAGTAACACGCTCAAGTATATGCACAAGTGATTTGCATATAATACACGGAGCAGTGCCCAGAGCAGTCGAAGGTAAAGCGTTGGGTCATGAGTTTGTAGGGATTGTTGAAAAAGCCGGAAATTGCGTAAAAAATATAAAAGAAGGCGATCGAGTTGCTGTCAACTGCATAACTTATTGCGGTGAATGCTGGTTTTGTGAAAGAAATTACATAAATAACTGTCAAAACGGGGGTTGGGAACTTGGCTGCACAATAGATGGTGCCCATGCAGAATACGCACGTATACCGTACGCAGATAAAGGACTCACTAAAATACCGGACAATATTTCAGATGACGACGCATTATTTGTTGGAGATATTCTCTCAAGCGGGTATTTTGGTGCAGAACTATGTGAAATAAAGCAAAATGATACAATAACAGTTATAGGAGCTGGCCCCGTCGGCCTGTGCGCAATGTTATGTGCAAGACTTATGGGTGCAGGTAAAATTATAGCTATAGATATCAATGAAGAACGTCTGAAATTCGCCAAAGAACTGCAAATAGCAGATATAATTATCAATCCTCAAGCTCAAAACACAGAAATTGCCGTAAAAAGCCACACCTCACAAAGAGGAGCAGACGGGGTTATTGAAGCAGCGGGAACAAACGAAAGTTTTCAAACAGCATGGAAAATTGCAAGACCAAACTCGATAGTCGCAATTGTTGCCATGTACGAAGAGAACCAAACACTGCCGCTTCCACAAATGTATGGTAAAAATCTCATATTCAAAACCGGCGGTGTTGATGCTATACATTGTAAAAAATTGTTAGAGCTGATATCTGAACGAAAATTGTCAACAAACTTTCTGATAACAGCAAATTACAAGTTTGATGAGATAATTGAAGCTTACAAAGAATTTGATACGAATAAAAATACTCACTTCAAAATAGCTATAACATATTAAACCAAAGACGAGTTATGATTTTATAGACATAGAAACTAGATAGAGTGAAAACCTTACTTGAGGATTAACTAACTTCACAAACCGAATAAAGTGAAGCTATGAAAAAACTCATTATAATCATAAACCTATTATCGCTGTTAAGCCCAGCATATGCACAGACTCAAGAATATTGCACAAAACCTCAAGAGCAAGTTTTGTGCCAAGAACAAATTCTTCGTGAAGAACATCTCTTTGCCGAGAAAAACGCACCTTGCAATAAAGTAATAATAACTAACTTAAGAAATATCCTTTGCAAAGGAGATGTACTGGCACTGGCATTTGAATGCAAATTCTGGTCAGATAAATCAAAAGCAGGTGACAGAGTAAACTTTCTTGTTCCGGAAAATATATACACACAAGAAGGTACACTGATTATACCGGCATGTTCAAAGGTAGTCGCAACTGTAATAAAGATAGAGAAACAAAGATTTCCAAATAAAAATGCAAGAGTACACTTGAAGTTTGATTGCCTAATATTGCCTGACGGAAGCACAATCGCAATGTATGCAAAACCGTTCACCAAAGACGGAACCCTGAAAGAAGGTCCTTGGATGACAGCAGGAAAATTGACAGCATCAACACTTGGACTAGGAATTGCCGGAGCCGGTGCAGGAGTAGGGTTTTCTTTCATCCCGAATCCTGCAAAAATCGGCACAGGGCTTGCGATAGGAATTCCTATCGGCTGTACGGTAGGGCTAATTACGGGATTAGTAACCCCAGGACTTAAATACCACGCTAAACAAGGCGAAATTATAAAAATAATATTATGCGATAATTTAGCGGTAAAAAAAATTACAAATTGTGAATAATTTAGCTGAAATAAATTTTTAAATACAAAAACAAGTCTGAGATTGAATAAAACAATATCAGACTTTTTCGTATCGTAAAAGAAAACTACTTTGACATATAACTTAATTACTTGACTAACAGCAGGTATCAAGTGGTAGCATTGTAATAAGTGGATAAAATAAAGAGGCAAACATGAATAGACGAGAATTTATAAAAAACTCAATAATAGCAGCAGGAGGACTATTATTATTAAGCGGTTGTACATTTAAAAGATCAAACAAAAAATCAATTGGACAAATTGCTACAACAAGGTTCAAAAACCTATCCATATCCTTACTTGGCTTCGGGGCAATGAGACTACCTACAAACACAAACGGTGAAGTTGATCATATACTAAATAAACAAATGGTAGAAACAGCTATGCAATCTGGCATTAACTACTATGATACAGCATATATGTACATGAGCGGAAAAAGTGAATCCGCAATGGGAGATGCGTTAAAAAATTATGACAGAAATAGCTACAATCTAACAACCAAAATGCCGGTGATGCTGCTTGAAAGCGAAGCTCAAGCAGAAGAAATTTTTAATGAACAATTGAAGCGCTGCCAAACTAACTACTTTGACTTTTATCTTGTACATTGTTTAACCAAAAGTAACTGGGAAAACACGAAAAAATACAATGTAATACCATTTTTAGAAAAAATGAAAAAAGCAGGAAAAATAAAACATCTGGGATTTTCACACCACGACACACCGGAGCTATTGCAAGAAATAATTGACTACTACGATAAATGGGAATTTGTACAACTTCAACTAAACAAATTAGACTGGAAAACCTGCAGAGGCGAAGAGCAATATAATATTGCAAGAAAAGCGAATCTGCCAATAGTAGTTATGGAGCCGCTAAGAGGAGGTATGCTCGCCAATTTAAATACAGAAGCAACAAAAATATTGAAAGAATACAATCCGGAAATGTCAACGGCATCATGGGCATTCAGATGGTTAGCAGGTTTAGAAGGTATACTAACAATGCTTAGCGGAATGACCAAGCCTGAACATCTTGCAGACAACATAAAAACATTTACAGACCTAAAACCGCTCACCGCAGAAGAAGAAAAAATATACGATAGCGCAATTCAAGCGCATTTAAAATCTCAAACAATCGGATGTACGGCATGCAGGTACTGTGAATGTCCAATCGGAATAGATATTGCGAGCATATTCTCACTTTATAACCAATATAAATCTAACGAAGCACAAAACAAGGTTACAAGCTTCATAAATCACTACGAAGCACTACGAGAATCCGAACGTGCAGACAAATGTATAAAATGCGGTCTATGTAAGACAAAATGCCCTCAACACCTTGATATACCATCTTTACTTGCAAAAGTAGACAAAGAATACAAGGAGCTGAAAAACTCATAATGTTTAAAAATATAAAAAGAAATAAAATATTGTACTTACTAAGGCTCACACTTGCAACAATAATATTCATCGCAACAACTTGCGCATTTATACCAAATTTCAAACCGATAACACCAATTGTACAAATAAACATAGGAGCATCACTGGTAAGATTAATTGCGGACTTTAAAGTGTTAGCAATGGTTATAATAGTGACAAATGCAATTGCGGCGTTTTTATTTGGAAGATTTTACTGTTCCACAATTTGCCCGCTTGGTCTGTTACAGGACATAACAGGTTTTATTTTCAAGCCAAAAACAAGAAATAAGAAAAATTTATATTATATAAGATACACAATACTAGCGCTAACACTGGCGATAATAATAGGCGGCTACCCTGCAATTCTCAGATATTTAGATCCGTACTCAAATTTTGGAAACATAATAAGCGGATTAATAAACATAAACGAATCATCAATCATAACATTCATACCACTGCTAATACTGATAGCAATGGTCATATACAACAGAAGATTCTTCTGTGCCACACTATGTCCGATTGGAACGTTTCTGGGAATATGTTCCAAATTCGGATACATAAAGATGAAAATAGATAGTGAAAAGTGCAAAAAATGTAATCAATGTGAAAAAATTTGCCCAACACAAGCAATTGACTCACTGAATATAGATAACGAAAGATGCATCAGATGCCTAAAGTGCCTTGAAAAATGTCCTTCAGATGCAATTATATTTTCAAAAACCACACCAGAAAAGAGATTTAATCCTAAAAGAAGAGATTTTATTGCAACAGGAATAATAGGAGCAGTGGGATTGACGTTCTTATTAAAGACAAAGGGGATTGCTAATACGATTATAGATTCATTCAAAAAAAGACCAATATGCCCACCCGGTGCCGGCTCACCCGAACGACTGGCGAAATTATGTACAAATTGTGGTCTCTGTGAAATGCACTGCAAAGAAAGAATCATAAAAAAGCCTAATAGCGAATATGAGACAATCCATATTGATTTTGAAAACGGAAAATGCGACTATAATTGTAAAAATTGCTCAGACATCTGCCCAACCGGCGCAATTAAAAAATTAACACTTCAAGAAAAACAAAATTGCAGAATAGGACTGGTAAAATTAGACTACGAAAAATGTACAAAATGCGGATTATGTGCACGAACCTGTCCTAAAGGTGCAATTGATAACTCAAAAGACAAAACACCAGATTATCACGCCAATCTATGTATAGGATGCGGTGCATGCGAAAAGATTTGCCCCCATAACGCAATAGAAATTGTTTCCATAAAAGAACAAACTCAGATATAATGTTTGTTATAAATTAAGAATAGGAGAAAAAATGTCAATCGGATTTACAGAAATACTTTTAATTTTGGTAGTAATACTTTTACTCTTCGGTTCAAAACGGATTCCGGAACTGGCAAAAGCAATGGGAAGAGCAGCGTATGAGTTCAAAAATGCCAAAGAAACACTAAAAAGAGAAGCACAAGAACTCACAGACAATGCTCAAAA
This sequence comes from uncultured bacterium, assembly GCA_949291445.1. Lineage (GTDB taxonomy): Bacteria > Cyanobacteriota > Vampirovibrionia > Gastranaerophilales > Gastranaerophilaceae > Spyradomonas. The sequence goes on from CASEVT010000048.1 coordinate 7,512, forward strand.
AGCAGCAGAAGCCGAAGCACAAAATGACACAGTTAAACAATAATGAACAATCATTTATATCACACTTAGAAGCCTTAAGAAAAACGCTAATTCATTCTATTGCATCAGTTGCATTACTGTCGCCAATAGGATTCTTTCTTGCACCGAGATGTTTGGGATTTTTAATACAAAAAACTTTGCCTCAAAGTATTGAAAAACTACATTACTTTTCACCAATGGAGGTTTTCATCATCCAACTTAAGGCAGGCGTAATAATAGCACTTATACTGGCTTTTCCATACATCGCTTATCAATTCAAAAATTTTCTTGAGCCGGCACTGTATGAGAACGAAAAAAGACTTCTCAGACTATCAGCAGCCTTTTCTGTAATACTTTTTATATTAGGAGGGGTATTTTGCCTGTTTGTAATATTACCTATGGTTATGAACTTCTCAGCATCATTTTCCACACCACAACTTGAGGCAACCATTAGTATGGAAAATTATATAAATCTGGTTGCTGCACTAATTCTGGGTTTTGGAATAATGTTTCAGTTACCGCTTCTAGTCCTGATTCTGGTAAAATTAGGACTAATGAGCACGAAATCTCTCTCCCAAGCCCGCCCGTATATAATAGTCGGCATCTTGACAGTTGCAGCAATATTGACGCCTCCGGATATTCTAAGCCAATTAATGTTAGGCATTCCGACCTGGCTTTTATTTGAGGGGGGACTTATTGTTGCCCGTTTAATTGAATCAAACCGTGATTCGAATTCGTAAACATATCCTTAAAAACCTGATAAGCCTCGTTAGGATTATTAACATTTCTCACAGCCTTTTCCATAGGACATAAACCGGTTCCGCTCTTATTTACAATATAGTTTACAACTTTATCAGCAGAATAAATCATATTATGCTCTTTGAATACTTTAACAGCAGACTTAGATATCATAGGAGTATAAACCTCAGAAGCACCCCCATAAACCAGCAGCAGAGCGGCAGCCTTACCGACGACCTTGTCTGCGACATATGCACCGTTGATACCATCGTCATCAACTAATGTCATCAGCGGCATAATTCCACGCCCGTCATAAACTTTTTTTTGATTATTTTTTATAACGACAAGTGCATGCGACTCAAGATCACCTTTTAACTCATCTTTCGTATACTCATCTGCAAAAGCAGAGGAATTCAGAAAAAAAGTGAATACAAGCAAAAAGACCAAACACAACTTCTTCATAACAACCTCCTTATATAACTTCCACTCAGACAGAATTTACAATATATTTTACTTATAGCATATTATAGATAATAATAAATATTAAGACATAAAATTCAAAAAACTAAACAAAAAAATGAACGAAAAAATAAAAGGTATACTGAACGGCGTAATCGCATCAACAAGCTACGGAATGAATCCGCTGTTTGCTTTACCGTTATTTGCAGCTGGTATTGGAACAAATTCCGTATTATTTTACAGGTACGCATTTGCTGTAATAATTTACGGAATATGGCTAAAACTGTTTAAGAAAATTTCGTTGAGAATCGACATCAAAGAATGCACAATACTTTTTGTTCTTGCAATTCTCTTTTCGCTGTCATCCTTAACGCTTTTTGAATCGTTTAAGTATATAGGTGCAAGTATTGCTTGCACAATTTTATTCATATACCCAATCATTGTGACAATTATAATGGCAGCATTTTTCAAAGAAAAGATAAGTAAAACTGTTATAATAGCAATCTGTCTGACACTGACGGGGATTGTCGCACTATACAAAAACGACCCTAATGCAACTTTAAATACTTACGGTATCGTTGTTGTACTGCTATCCGCACTGGCATATGCGTTGTATATAGTTGGAGTAAAAAATATTAAATTGGTTAACGAAATGAATAAAGACAAAATGAGCTTTTATATAATGTTTTTCGGGCTTTTAGTCTATATATGGAATTTAGAATTTTGCACGGAATTACAAATATTAGACACACCGAAGCTGTGGCTTTATACAATAGGACTGTCAATATTCCCGACGATAATATCAATAGAAACAATAAATGTATCAATACAACTTATAGGATCAACATTTACAGCCATCTTAGGTGCGTTAGAACCATTGACCGCAATTCTATTCGGAGTTCTGATTTTTCACGAAAGTTTAACAGGCAGAATAATATTAGGAATGACATTGATCTTTATCGGTGTGCTTATGATCGTGGCAAAAGCAAAAAATACCCCTGCTAATAAGATTAGAGCTTAATCAAATAATTTATCAAAGACTGCAAAACCCTTACAAAAAATGCAGGCAAACATAAAAATATTTTTTAATTAAAACATCAAATTTTTTTATTGAGCAGTTTTATACCGCTATGATAAAAATAGAAAAAATAGCAAGATATCCGCTTGAGTATGTAAAAGGGACATCTAAAGAAAGGCGTGACCTTGCTTGTGCACTCAACAACAAATTTTTTAAAAACATATCTAAAAATTTTAAATCAAAAGATATCAGCTTTGATCGATTTCAAAAGACATTAGACGAAACTAGCCCGTTTAGTCAAAATGTAAAAGTGATTGAAAATTCCGATAATGGAGGCGCACTGACAATCAAAGTAAATGATAATAATACAGGCATCACAGGGTACAATATGCTTATCCCTGCAAATAAATTATCAGGTGAAATTCCACTTACCACAGCAGAAATATTTATGCATGAATCTGCACATTATTTTTCATTTATGACAAATCCAAAAACAGTTGCGCGTATAGCAAAAGTGTACGAAACAAAACTATTTTTAAAAACACAAGATTTCTACGATGATATATTATATTCAAATACCCCGCTTACAAAATCAGAAATCTCCCAAAAGCTTGATGAACTTCTTAACAGACTAATGCCAAAAGAAAGAATTGATTTTCTGCAAAATTCCAGATACCGACTTAAAGACGAGCTTACTGCCTATAAAGAGGGGGCTAAATATCAAAATTTAATACAAGAAATTCATTCTGATAAAATTTGCGATAAGGTTGAACCAATGGACTATTCTGACTTTAATTTCGAAAATAAAATTAAATTACTGGAAGAAAAGCTTGCAAATGAAATTAAAAAATGCAGAAATCTGTAGTACAACAGCTGCATAAATACAAAAAAATAAAACCTCAGAGAAGAAATAAAAATGATATAAAAATAATAAGTATAAATTTTTATCAACAAATAACAAAAAATTCCATTGCGGGTCGTTAAAATTACAGTATTAAGAGAAAGGAAAAATATGAAACTAGAAAGAATGCATACTCCAAAATGTGGAAATATATTAAAAAAAATTCAATTCCAAAAATGGCGAATACTACTTGCATTCAAATGTAAGTAACGATGTTAAAGATCCATATATAAGGTATCTGAAATTATACAAAAAAGAAAAAACAGATGGACATGATACATTTAGACTTATTGCACAGAAATTGGAAGTAAAAAAAGAGCCTTGCACAGAAATCAGAAGAAATGTGCTCAATAAACATGGAGAATTAATAGAAGTGTCCAAAATAGAACCCGAACTATTCGGCATAAAAGTATTCTCTTATATAGGTGAAGCACTGCAAATGACTAAGCCAATACTGATTTCAGGCGGAAAACAGATATACACAAAAGAACTTAAAATAGCGTTAGACCTTGAAAAAAAACTAACTCCCATGGCTCGCAGAATTTTAGGCATTATCAAAAATTACAGATAGTTTCGAACAATAAGAATCCAATAAACACTAGCCATTACACGATATTAGCAATAAATAATAAATCAACAAAGAACGAAAAACAGGAAGCAATTTTATCCATTAAATTCTTTAAGCATTTTTTTAATGGCACTTATGTAAGTATATTCAGGTTTCCAACCAATTTTAATTAAATCGCTTGTATCAGCCTTAGAACACATAATTTCATTTTCTCTGTATGGTAAAGCACCAAAATTCAGGACAGTATGACTATTTGATAAAGACTTTATAGTGCTAACAAAATCTCTAATTGAAACAGTATGCCCAGTACCAACATCAATAGACTTAAAACTAAACACATTATTTTTAGAATAGTCGATAAGTTTAATATACGCATTAACAACATCATCAATATATATAAAATCTCGTTCCTGCTCACCCAAAGTCAGATCCAAACTTTCAACACGTTTTACAACTATGTTATCAAACATCTGGTACACGAATTTACCTTTATTATCATCATCACCGAATACGTGTTCAAGTACCATATTTATAACATTAATCCGATTGGAAAAATGCTTCAACCACAATAACAAACACTTTTTAGATAAAGCATAATTCTTGAGATACAAACAGGAGATATTATCCTTATTAAAATATGAATCAGTATTTATAAAAGTTTTTACTCCAAATTCAACTGATAGCTCTAAAAGTTTTATAGGAAACATCAGATTAGTCTCTAAAACATCAAAACAAGAAGTCTGTGCTCTACCATAATTTGTTGCGCAATGAACAATAAGTTCTATATCATAATTTTCAAATAGACTTTTCAACGGAGATTTGTCAACATCAAAAAACATAATGCGGGACTCATTCAAAAAGGCTTTAATTCTAGAGACATCAGAAAAAGAACGCTTAAGAACAACAACATTATTCTCAGTTTTGTATATGATGTCCTTTAAAATATGACTACCTAAAAATCCTGTTGCGCCTGTCAATAAAATATTCATATAGTTACACACCTTTTATTTTTAAAATATAGATATTTTCAATAATTTGCACATTGTATACAAAAAAGTTTTTTCAGAAAAGAGAACAAGGTTCCAAGAGAAGAATGTTTAGGAGATCTTTTTTTATTAATAATACCGCTTTTAGTGGTAAGAAAATCATTTTTACCTATTCCAATGTGCGACATATATTTACTGGAATGTTCAGTAAAAATATTTTTAATATCATCTATAGAACATCCGACATAGCCGGTGCAATATGAGTTTTGGGAACCGTCATTGAACACTTTTGCCGAAGACAGGACAAAAACATCTTTGTCATATTGAACATAATGTGTAACATTTTCGCCACCCATATGATGTTTTAGAATATTTTTAAATTCAGGAAAATCTTTTGCAAATTTTCTGGAATTAGCACTTACCCAATAAATTTTTGCCTTAAACGAAGTATTATTATTTTCTAAATAACTCATATCAAGAGTATAACATAAATTGCTACAATCAGTAGCAGATTTAAATATTAAAGACCTCATATAAAAAATAATTCAACATATACACCCCCAGAACATATATCTCAGTAAATTCCGAAAGGAAGAAACAGTGAACAGACTTGTAAAGAAAGACTTTATGTGCGATAATTCGCTGTACTCACACATATAAAATAGAATAATCTATAAAATGCTATAAATAATTGAAAGGAAAAGTTATGCAAGTGCAAAACACCATATACTCAAGAACAAATCCAGAAAACTTCAAAGGCAGAATTGATATAATACCCGGAAATTTAAGCTACGAGCCGGCAAAATATGTCAGAAACGCCTATAATACATTGACTGAACTGATTAAAGATAAGCCTTATAATATGTATATAAGACAATTACATAAAAATAACGACATTAAGCTCACAATACAAACCGAAGATAGTTTTATAAAAAATAAAGGACTTAAAGTAGAAGGTGGATTTAAAGCTAACAAAGATTCATACGTAGAGGTTGCAGAATCATTGATTAAAGGCTATGAAGAAAAATCCAAGAAACAATCATCACCCTTGCGTAAAAAAATCAAAGCAGGATTAGACCTAATCTGTAATAAACTTTTAGAAGCATTAGAAATAAAATAAAAATTTGTATAATATGTAACTATTTTTAAAAATTTATGTAAGAACTAGCAAATTTATTACTTTGGAGACTTATACCATTGGTACAAATAATAAAAAAGGAAGTTCAATGTCTACAAACTACACAATAAACAGCCACCGACAATCATTTGGTCGATTTAAATTTGCAGATGGAGCAAAAAAAGTAATTACAAATAAAGTTAAAACACAGAGCACTCTGGAAAGATTTGAAGAATTGTCTAAATTAGAACAGCAAGGCATCAGACAATTCAGAGAGATCTTTGTTGATGCAACATTAAAAAACGGATCACATTCAGGTTCAAAATTAACAGCCAGCCCCGGCAACGGCAAATGGTATACACAAGGTATTTTTGAATCACCGTTCAAATTTTTAGAAAAAATGATCAAAAAAGCAGATGTGATCCAAAAGGAAAATATAAATCAGGAAGGTATCAAGTCCTCACTTGAGAAATTAATGTAGAAATTTTATAAAGAACTCTGAACAGGACAGGTTTGAAAGATTACTCGAAGAAGAAAAAAACTTGGAGTAAGTGACGGCAAATTTGTATTTTGGGGAGAAGCCGCCATACAACTTTCAGCATCGTTCTATCCTCAAAAACATGAACAGTCACCAAATTTCTGAAGTGTGCATAGGATAATATTAAAAATATCCGAAAGTAGCACACAGGATACATGTTTATTAGGAGAAATTTTAATATAACTTAAACTAGAGAATAAATAAGGCAATTTATCAAAGCAGCAACACTTAATAAATATAGGTTAGAAATATAAAGGTGTTTATTATGTTATTTCATAAGGGTATACAGCTAATGGCGCAAAAAAATCCCAGACCTCTTATTTCAAGGTTAAAACCCCCAAAAATCGGATATATATTGCAAAACGGAAATATAAATTTTTCAAATGAAAAAACAGCAATAGAATATGGAAAAAATAAGATTCTACAGCAAATAAAAAAAGATAACACCGAGTATGGAGTTTTAATTAAAGGCAAGACAATTATCGGAGAAGCCAAGGGAACCGACAATTCGGTGAATATTGGAGAAATGGAAAACTTTATAAAAAGACTATGGAACAACTCAAACCTTAAAAGAGATGTAAAGTTTTTTCATGGGCATCCTGATATATATGCACCGGGGAAAACACTTCCGCTTAGCGGGTATGAGGGTGATATAAGCACAGCAATTGCAGCAAAGTTAAAATCGATTGTTGCATATAACAGTCGCGGAGAATTTAATAGAATAGATTTTCTCAGTAACTTTTCATCAAAGCGTTTTAAAGAACTAAACACTAAATTTGAAGAACAGTTTATAGAAAAAGTAATCCAGAAAAACGGCATAAAATCTCTCAGAAGTGAAGAGTTTGCAAAATTCATGCACGAATTTTACAAAAAGTACATGCCACAATGTGGACTAAAATACACAACAAATTTTAACAATCTAATATAAAAAACAATAAATCCCAAATAAAGCAAAAAAAATACCCTGGATGCGATTCGAACGCATGACCTACCGCTTAGAAGGCGGTTGCTCTATCCAGCTGAGCTACCAAGGCATTAATACTAAGGTAAACTAACTACCTCGCATATCAACTATAGTAACACGAAATAATTTAAAATCAATAATATTAATATCCTGAAATTTTATATTAAATTTATAAAAATGAATAAGCTTGCACTTTACAATTTAAAATTTTTTTATTAATATATACGTATTCCAGTTAAGCCTTTGGAGGAGTGCCAGAGCGGTTGATTGGAGCAGTCTTGAAAACTGTCGTACGTTTATAGCGTACCGTGGGTTCGAATCCCACCTCC
>CASEVT010000049.1 GCA_949291445.1 uncultured bacterium
CCTTCAATTATAATAGAATTGGCTTTCTCTTTAGAATAAGACGTCTTGTAGACCTTGCGTGTCCTTAACGCATCATACACATCCGCAATTGACATAATTCTCGCAGGCAGCGGAATATTTTCACCGCTTAATCTGTGTGGATAACCTTTTCCGTCCCACCTCTCATGATGAGAAAGGGCAATTTTTATTCCCATTTCTATGAAACTATTATTTCCAAACTTATAATTAACAAGCTCGAGTGTTTCAGCACCAATCAAGGTATGCGTCTTCATTATCTCAAACTCTTCAAAAGACAATCTGGCAGGCTTGAGCAATATCCTATCAGGTATACCGACTTTACCTATATCGTGCAGGGGGCTGGCATGAAGAATATTTTTTATAAATACCTCATCAATTTCTTTACTATATCGAGAGGTCTTTGACAAATCGTCCGCTAACACATAACAATATCTTTGTATCCTCTCCAAATGCTGTCCGGAATCATCTCTTGATTGCGCAAGTTTTGCTAACGAAAATATTGTCGCCATCTGTGCTGCCGTAACCTCCTGTACCTGCTTTTGCACAACTTGCGACAAATTCTCTTTTTGAGATTCAATATCAATTTGCATTGTACGCAACTTCAACTGATTTAAGATTCTTGTTTTAACCTCAAGTGCTATAAAAGGCTTAGTTATACAATCAGCACAACCTTTGTCAAAGGACTTTGTGATATTAGCGTTATCCGACGAATCATTTATGAATACTACCGGCAATACTATATTTTTAGCTAAAATCTTGTCATACACCAAATATCCCCAACTGCTGTCATTTGTGTTATCAATTATTAATAATTCCGGCATAAATTCAGTTATTTTAGATAATACCTCATCTATATCCGAACAATACTCAATCTGCTCAACATATTTTCCTAATATTGAATTAAGCACCTTTATATCAGCTTCATCCTTATCAATAATTAAAACTTTGGCCATTCATACCTCTTTATAACTGCTATTATTGAGTATAACACATTTTAGTCATATTGTAGATTTCTGATATAATAAAATCATGAAATATAGTGAACACATAGAAAAATCAGCACAAATGTTAGAGCAGGAGCTTGGAATAAGCAGACTTCGAGCCGAAAACATGATTAGAGGATACTTAAGAAGGCTTCCTGACAATTTGGATACTATTAAATCATCACTAAAAATGCCTGAAACGCTAAGAAAAGAACTCATTACACTCAAAAAAGACTGCGCAAATCTTAGGTTACTCTTGATTTTTGAAGCGGCACAAGCCTTTGAAACTGCTATTGCGAGTGGACATAAATATACAATACCGCTCCATTTTGAAAATCTAAAAAGTGCAATTGGATTTTATATTTAAACTATTGAATCATTGACTTTATATTCTTATATTCAAAAGGAGCAGATTTAACCTGCCCCTTTTGTAAGTTTATTATAATCTAATTTAATTTTAGACTATATTTTACCGTGATAAGCATCTATATACATTTGTTTGATTTCTTCAAACAACGGATATCTCGGGTTAGCACCCGTGCACTGGTCGTCAAATGCAAGTTCAACCATTTCATCAAGCTTAGACATGAATTCTTTTTCATCAATACCAAAGTCCTTAATAGACATCGGCAAGCCCAATTCTTTCTTCATTTCTGTAAGTGCGTCGATAAGTAATTGAACTTTTTCATCATCATTCTTACCGCCCAAACCAAGTTCGTCCGCAATTTGACCATATTTAGCCTTTGCATTCGGATACTTGTATTGAGGGAATGCTGTTTGCTTAGCCGGTTTATCTGTTGCATTGTATTTTATAACCTGATTGATCAACAACGCATTAGCCATACCGTGCGGTACACCAAACATAGCACCCAATTTGTGAGCCATTGAGTGGCAAACACCTAAAAATGCGTTCGCAAATGCCATACCTGCAATTGTAGCTGCATAGTGAACTTTTTCTCTTGCAACCGGATCATTCTTACCTTCTCTATATGAGCGTGGTAAATATCTGAACAATAACTTCAATGCTTCTAAAGAGTTAGAATTTGTGAAGTTTGTGCCCATAACTGAAACATAAGCTTCGATTGCGTGAGTAATTGCATCTATACCGGAAACCGCCGTCAATCCCTTAGGCATCGAGTCTACCAAATTCGGGTCAACAATTGCAACATTAGGGGTTAATGCATAATCTGCAATCGCATACTTAACGTGAGTTGCATCATCCGTAATAATCGCAAACGGAGTTACCTCAGAGCCTGTACCTGAAGTAGTCGGTACACAGACCATTTCAGCTTTTTGACCCAACGTCGGCAGCATACAAATTCTCTTTCTGATATCCATAAACCTCATTGCAATATCTTCGAATACCGTATCAGGCTGTTCATACATCAACCACAGGATTTTTGCAGCATCCATGGAAGAACCGCCGCCTAATGCGATAAATACATCAGGTTGATATGCGTTAACCATCATCATTGCATCATTTATCGTCGACAATGTAGGATCCGGTTTAACGTCAAAGAAAATTTGATAGTCTACACCAATATCATCAAGAACATTTGTAATAACATTCGTCATACCTGAATTAAACAAGAATCTGTCAGTAACAATAAATGCTCTTTTCTTACCCTGGAGTTCTCTAAGAGCAAGGTCTGTAGCTCCTCGTTTAAAGTAAATTTTAGCCGGAACCTTGTACCAGAGCATATTTTCTCTCCTTTCAGCAACTGTCTTGATATTTAATAAATGGTGAACACCAACGTTTTCACTTGTAGCATTTCCGCCCCAAGAACCACATCCCAATGTAAGTGAAGGATTAACTCTAAAGTTAAACAAATCACCTATACCACCCTGGGATGAAGGTGTATTGATTAAGATTCTGCAAGTATGTAACTTCTTGCCAAAATAGTCAATTCTGTCAGACTTTCTATCATCAGTATAAAGAACTGATGTGTGACCGGCTCCACCAAAGTCAACAAGATCATAAGCCATTTGAACAGCAGTTTCAAAGTCTTTTGCCTTATATAGAGCAAGCACCGGAGAAAGTTTTTCATGTGCAAAAGCTTCCTCTTCACAAATATCTGTTACTTCACCAACGATAACTTTTGTATCAGCAGGAACATCTACTCCGGCCATTGCGGCGATCTTTGCTGCAGGTTGACCGACAATTGCCGCATTCAATCTGCCATCAACAATGATTGTCTTTGCAACTTTCTCTTTTTCTTGTTTGCTAAGAATATAAGCGCCTCTGTACTCAAGCTCTTTCTTAACTTCATCATAAACATCTTTGACAACAACCATAGACTGTTCAGACGCACAAATCATACCGTTATCAAAAGTTTTTGACATAAGAATCGAAGAAACAGCCATCTTAATATCAGCAGTTTCATCAACAACGGCAGGTGTATTACCCGGACCGACACCCAGGGCAGGTTTTCCTGATGAATATGCTGCCTTAACCATTCCGGGTCCGCCTGTTGCCAAAATCATATCAATATCTTCATGGTGCATTAATGCGCCTGACAATTCAACAGATGGCTCATCTATCCAAGCAATCAATCCATCCGGTGCTCCGGCCTTAACTGCAGCCTCCAGAACTATTCTTGCTGCTTCAATTGTACATTTTTTTGCACGCGGGTGGGGTGAAAATACCAGTGCGTTACGTGTTTTTAATGCCAACAATGATTTAAAAATCGCTGTTGATGTCGGGTTTGTTGTCGGAATTACTGCTGCAATTACACCAATCGGCTCAGCTACTTTCTTAATTCCGTTTGCTTTATCTTCAAAAATAATTCCGGCTGTCTTATCATTTTTGTATTTGTTATATATGTACTCGGCAGCAAAGTGATTTTTGATTATCTTATCTTCCATTACACCCATGCCGGACTCTTCAACAGCCATCTTTGCAAGCGGTATTCTCATCTTGTCAGCCGCTGTTGCTGCCGCTTTGAATATTGCATCCACTTGCTCCTGCGTATAGGTCGCATAAATCTTTTGCGCTTTTTTTGCCCGTTCAATAATCAACTTTAAATCGTCATGTGTTTTTACCTCATTAGATTTGTTAAAAACTTTTTCGAGCTGTTCTTTTTCAGGTTTCGCGCCAGTTTTACCTTTTGTAGTCATTTGTAATATCTCCTTTATCGTGAAATAATTCACTATTACTATAACCCTAAAACAATTATATTGCAAGTGTATTTTTTACAATTATTAATAAACACACCAGAATGATAACTATTTCGACGCTTTTTTGTTTTAATTGTTTCATCACGAATTAAGTGATTTTTATCACTATTTCGTGATTTTTTTGTTATTCTTATTGTAAATGAAACGGCAAATACGTCAAGATTGCCTTTAATATTGAATAAAGACATACTTTTGACAAGTTAAATAAAAAATGACCCTATATCACTAAACTTGTTTTAAATCCGCAAGGTTAGGATCCAATAAACGTCTGCCGATGTTATCAAACTGTATAGAGCATAGTGTCTTTTTGCCGTAGGATATAATCTGTTCAACTACGCCTCTGCCGTATTTTTGGTGATAAACAATATTTCCTTCAGCAATTTTTATAGTCTCATCAGGACGCAAATTCTCGTCATATTCAGTAGTATAAACCGGTATATTAGGGACCTTAGACTTAGTTTCCAGAACCGGAGTCGATTGCACCTCTTGCTCGGAAGAGACATCTTGAAGATTCTCCTCAGTTATATTCTCAAGATCAATAATATCTTTAGCATCTTCAAAATCAAGAGAACTAATGTCACCAGAATCGTCAGCAAGCTCACCGGATGAATGTTCATCATCTAAAATATCAACAGATTGAGAATCATCCAATTGAACATTCAGATCGTCATCCATTTCTGTATCATTCTGCACTTCTTCTAAATCAGCCGCGTCAATTGCCTCATTTCTTGAGAATGAGCCTTGTTCCTCGTCCGCACCATCTTCGGCAACATTAATCTCATCAAGGGCATCTAAATCCTCATCTGAAAATACATCATCAACTTCAACATCAGAGCCGGAACCAAACACATTCTGATTATCAATTCCATCAGAACCTAACTCCTCCTCTTGAGCTTCATCAGGTGCAAATTCATCTTGAGCCATTTTACCCTTTGCATAGAACATACTATCGACATCTTTAGCAATCTCATCTTCAATTGACGACTCAAATATAGCCTTCACGTCGGGTTCATCTCTAACCTCATCATCGGCCTCATCTGACCCATCAAGCAAGACATCATTTACCGCATCTTCCACATTTGCAGTTTGTTCATCTGATTGTGTATTTTTCTCTGCCTCTGATTCAACGTCACTGCCTTCAATAACTTCGACATCCTCAACTGATTCATCAATAATAGTATCATTGCCTTCAGTATGAATTGAATCAATTTTCGTTCTTGAAAAATCAGGAATAACAGGTTCAGCCTTGGGCACAAAGTTTTGTTCAGGTTTAGCGAAAGGAACCGGTGCAACTATTATCGGTGTATAAAAAGTATCCTGACCGGAAACTACATATTCATCCGGATTCAATTTAGATAGAAACGTGTTATATGTAGGATAATTTTTCTGCTGCTCGTTAGGCGTAAACATTATCATATTACGGGCATAGCTTTTTACCTGATTTGCTAATCCAAAATTATATTTAGATACAACAACAGGATAATGTATCTCTTTCAGTGACAAAATTAAATCTTTATCAATATACGCATCATCCAGTGCCAAAAAAACATTTCTCTTCGGTGAAATCGAAGTTAACAAAAATTTTAGTGTTTCTTTTTTCCAAGAATCAGAGACTTCTTTTATATTTAAATAGACTATATTATCGGCATTTACATCCGCAATAAGAGAATTAAACTCACGTTGCTCAGAAGCAAAAATGTTTGCTTGTTTGTATCGTAATAACTTATTTCTAAACAGAATAACCCCGACGGATTTATCGGTTTTATAAATCTCATCAACAACAGACAACAAAGTATCAAAAGGAATATACCCCTCACCCTCATCAGATTTCAAATAATCCTGTATATCTAAAACAATATCCTGAACAATTGCCTTTTGTTCAACAGTAAGTCCATTTAAGTCATTTTCGTATATATAGTTCAATGTATCAATATTTACTGGCAACTTAAAGTTATCACAAAGCGAATACTCAACAGGCGCATTTATATCCAATGATCCGTCAGAATCTATTATCAATGATGAGGTTAGCGAATCAGTAAGCTGTTTTACAATTTTTTTTGAATTTTCACTCCTGTCGGACTGTATATACTCAAAATTTTCAAAGAATTTTTTATCCAGATACAAATCCAACATTCTGTTTGTAACAAATTCACCAATTCTAAAATTGTGAGTATTTTTACCAAAAAAATCTTTCAAAATAACCGGATTAATTTTACTAACCTCAGCACTCAAAGACGGGACATAACCATTGTATGCAGAAACTTCATTCTTTTCTGAAAGATCCAGTGTAAATTTCAAAACTGCACAACTTGTATCAGACTGACTTGTTGACTCAATCGATATCACCTGTGCAACCAATTTCTGATTACCATCATTTACGGTCAAAAAATCAGAGATGAAGAGCTTCACGTCATTTGGACGATAATATAATTTAGCAAAATTATTTTTTATTTCGATTAACTTCATAATTTACAAAACTCAAAAAGTCGGATTGCTTACTGGCACAGCTCCTCTTGCAAAGCAACAGACGCAATTTGGTTAGACATCAGTGCAACCTTTTTGATAGGACCAATAGGTTCTTTTTCGATAATTTTTCCAACAGGAAGCTGCATTGCAGCCAGAAATTCTTCATACTCAGACTTTGCATCTTCAAAATACAACACCATCGGAGCTGCCGCACCTTTGATAAAAACTAACAATGCCAATCGTGTTTTAAACTGTTGTTGAGGATATTGCTGACTCATTCTGCTCTCCTGTTCTATCCTTAATCATATTTAGTTAAACATTAAATCAGTTAAAATTCAATACCCTTTCTCGCACTTATCCCTTTATCCCAGTAATGTTTAACAGGATAAATTTCAGAAACAAGATGTGCTACTTCTATAATTTCTTTTTTAGCATTCCGACCGGTGAGGACAATTTCCATATTATCGGGCTTATTAACTAAAACATCAATCATATCATTCAGATCAATTAATCCTAAATCTATGGCGATATTAGCTTCATCCAGAATTACCATCTGGTATTCATTGTTTTTAATAGCAAGCTTGGCTTGCTGCCAACCATCTTGGACAAGCTTTTTGTCGCAATCAGATACATTATTGGCATACACAATCCTATCTAAACCGGCCTGGACAATAGTGATCTTATCTTTTAAAACCGGTGCAAGATTCATAAAGGTGTGCAATTCACCATAATCATTGCCACCCTTTGTAAACATAACAACAAGTATCCTCCAACCACGCCCGAGCGCCCTCACCGCCAATCCTAAAGAAGCAGTGGTTTTGCCTTTGCCATTACCGGTGTAAACCTGTATATAGCCGTGTTCGGAGAATTCCGGATTTATTAATTGTTGTTGCAAGCTGATATCTGATTTATCCATTATTTCATGAGTCCGCTATCCTTTAAGAATCCTATAATAGCATATGCGCAACTTTTTTGGTATCTTAAAGGTGCTTTTCTCAATAATTCAACGGCTTCAGATAATTTTACGTCTTTATCGTACCATCTGCGTTGATCTTCAGGAACATTGCTATAGAAAAACCATTCAACCGGCTTTGAATAATAATCTGCGAACTTTACCAATTCGACTACATCAACATTCCTTTTGCCGTTTTCTATAACAGAGATTGCAGAAATCGGAAGTTTCATCAACTTTGCAATTTCTTCCTGTTTCATCCCAGCTTCGACCCTTGCTTGTCTTAATTTTAAACTTAATTCTTTTCTGTCCATGCAATTACACCATTTATCTGGTTTTTACATTATAATGTTAAAGTAGGGTTATGTAAAGATATTTTCATGAAAAATCCACTTAGACAAAAGGCAATATCTATCAGGAATACACTGGATTGTACCGTCAATTCACATTCTGTCGTTGAGCAGATTTTAAATTGGGATATTTTTACAAAATCCTGTAACATTATGTTATACTACCCCATTAAAAATGAAATTAGTCTTCTGGATATATTGCAGGTTTCGGATAAAAATTTTTATTTTCCTAAAATAAACGAATTTGATGAAATTTGCATATCGAAATGCACAAACGAATTTAAAAGGGGCAAATATAAAATTCCTGAACCACTCTCAGAAATTAACGAAGATTGCAAAAAAATTGATCTTATCTTCATCCCTGCCCTAATGGCAGATCAATGGGGATATCGCTTAGGATACGGCAAGGGTTACTATGACAGATTCTTAAAGAAACTTTCAAAACACACTGTTAAGGCAATTCCTATTTATTCCGAACTTTTTAAAGAAGACCTGCCAATAGATGCACACGATGAAAAAGCTGATTACATAGTACTTCCAAATAAGATTGTCGATACCAGAGTTTTAATCGCATAATCCGAATTAATTTTCTAAAATAAAACAAAAACTAAATATAAAAACAAACACCGGTATAATTAGCAAAAATTAAGCCCTCTTTATCGAGGGCTAATAACTTCACTTCGTACACACTTTTGCGAGGAATTATGAGAGGGTTTATTATGATTTCAATATTGAGCTACATTAGATATACTGAGGAGCCGATTTTTTGATACCATCATCTTCTGCCTTTTGTACCGCATCCATTTCAGCCTCTGCAGCTTTAATTTGAGTATCAATTTGAGCTTTTTCGTTTTGTATTGCAGTTTCCATTTGTTTTATCTTTGCTGCCTCAGCTTTACCTGCTGCATCCATTGATTGTTTCAGAAACGCATTGAATATGAAAAATTGATTTGTATTTATAGAACTTGGATTTGTAGGATCAACTGCCATTGCGTATTGTCCGCCTGACGCAGCATTTACGTTCATAAGGTTAGTCATATACATTTGGGATGCTGTGCTGGCTTCAAACAGAGCTTTTGGAACACTGCTGTTCAGATAATTCAATTGAACGCCGAATATACTTGCCGGACCGTTCATAAACTCACCCGGAGTAATTATTCCATCCGCTACGTTACCCGCATAGACCGCCAAATCTTGTAACCTTTGCGCCAGTTGCATTTGCCTATACTGAAGCTGGTTGATTCTTTGAGTCAGTTGTAGCTTTCGCATTGTAAATATTGCGTACACTGTTTTTCTCCTACCGTAACCAAACTATTTAACCTTACATTTATATAAAAACAATTCTTCAACGCAAATTGCTCAACATTAACAAATTGGCATTACAAAAAACAAAAAGCCTAAAAGCCAACAATATCAAAGATTTTCAAGAATTACCTAAAATTATCGATATAATAATTAAATATTTCATAGATAAGAAAAGAATACATTGTATCTATAATTTAATGAAAAATATTTTAGAAAATATTAAGAAATATTACAAACTAATCCTCACGGCGTATAACTTTGTCAATAAGACCGTAAGCAACAGCCTCATCAGCAGACATGTAATGATCTCTTTCAGTATCTTCTTTAATCCTTTCAATAGGTTGAGAACAATTTTGAGCAAGAATATCATTGAGCATATTTTTCATTCTCAAAATTTCCTTCGCCTCAATCTCAATATCAGTAGCCTGACCCTGAGCCCCGCCAAGAGGTTGGTGAATCATAATTCTGGAGCTGGGCAAAGAGAATCTCTTCCCCTTAGTACCGGATGACAGGAGAAACGAGCCCATACTGGCCGCTTCACCGATACAAATAGTGCTAACATCACATCTTAAGCTATTCATAGTGTCATATATTGCCAATCCGGATGTAATAACGCCACCGGGGCTGTTTATGTATAACATAATATCCTTTTCCGGATTTTCTGAATCCAATAACAGCAACTGTGCGACAATAACATTTGCCAAATCATCATCTATTTCTTCACCCAAGAAGACTATGCGTTCTCTCAGCAATCTTGAAAATATATCAAAAGCACGTTCACCCTTTGATGACGCCTCAATTACCATTGGTACATAACTTAAAACCTTGGAATAATCCATAAATCAATTACCTCTTTTTAATAAAGTATACTAGCAAAAAAGAATAATTCAATACGCTAAAAATCAAAGGTTAAAAATTATCTCCGCACTAAACTCAGTCGTAGAAGCATCCCCACCAAGATCCGAAGTAAGAACTTTTCCATCTTTAATAACCTTATATAAAGCATTTTCAATTTTCACAGCAGCATCTAAGAACCCAACATGTTTAAGCATATTAACAGCACACAAGAGCAACGCAGCTGGATTTGCCTTGTTAAGCCCCTTAATATCCGGAGCAGAGCCGTGGACGGGTTCAAAAACAGCATATTCACTACCAATATTAGCACCCTGAGCAATCCCCAAACCGCCAATTAAACCTGCAGTCAGATCTGAAACAATGTCACCATACAAGTTAGGCAACACAAGCACATCAAACCTTGAAGGGTTTTGAACAAGTTGCATACACAAATTATCAACAAGAATTTCTTTATATTCAATTTGTGGATATTTTTTTGCAACATTTCTTGCACAATCCAAAAATAAACCGTCAGTCAGCTTGCAAATATTTGCCTTAGTGACCGCATGAACTGTTTTTCGGGAATTTTTCAGCGCAAGTTGAAAAGCATAATCCACAATTCGCTCAGAAGCAGCCCTTGTAATTATTTTTATAGATTCCGCAGTATTTTCATCAATTTGACGTTCAATACCGGCATACAAATCCTCGGTATTTTCTCTCACCACAACAATATCAACATCAGAAAACGGAGTGTTAATACCTTCAATATTTTTGCAAGGTCTGATATTAGCAAACAAATCCAACTCTTTTCTCAACGCAACATTCACACTTCTGAAACCTTTACCGATAGGAGTTGTAACAGGAGCCTTCAATGCGACTTTATTTTTCTTTATAGAATCGATAACTCTTTGGGGCAAAGGTGTACCCTCAGCGACTGCGACATCTGCACCTGCTGTTTGTATATCCCAATCAATATCAACACCAGCAGCCTTAATAATCTCACATACAGCGGATGAAATTTCAGGTCCAATACCATCTCCGGGGATTAATGTAATAGTTTTGCGTTCACTCATTGTCCAATTCTCCGATTATAAATTCATACAAAAACCCTAATGCAATGCGTGTAAACCCTTTTTTTAGAACAATTCTGTCCAAATTGGAATCCAAAGATTGCATTAAAACTCTACAATTGTTTTTCGACGCAGCACCAATATAGATCAACCCGACAGGCTTATCTTTTGAACCGCCGGTGGGTCCGGCAATGCCGGTAGTCGCAAGTGCAAAATCAGCGTCAGTATTTGCAATCAAACCCAAAGCCATTTCCTGTGCAGTTTGAGAGCTTACGGCACCGAATTTTTCGAGCGTTGATTCTTTCACACCGAGATACCGCATTTTTGAACTGTTTGAATAGGTTACAAAATTAATTGCAGTATAAGCCGAGCTGCCTGAAACATCGGTCATAACCGAGCTTACCAAACCGCCTGTGCAAGATTCCGCTATTGAGAGAGTTTTATTTGACTTAAATAAAAGCTCTGCTATTTTTATTTCAATATTATCTTTCATTAGTGCAACGGCAGGTCAATCGGTTGAGTAGTTAACACCTCAATTTGTGTTCCTTGAGGAATATTTACGGCATTACCGGTTCTGAATAGGTCAATAATAGAATCACCGACAAAATAAGCACCGCCGCCTATTACCCCGCCTATCGCACCAAGCGGAGTGCACACATACTGCATATTTTCGCCGGCACCTTTACCCCAATTTATCGCCTTAGACGCAATCTCTTTAGTTTTTTCCCAATTTTGTTGAACGGCATAACCGTAATTTCCGCCCTCATATATTCCCCCATCAAGGGTTATATCGGGGTAATTAAACAATCCGGCAGCAACAGGTACCTGACGACCGGTCGGTGAAACGACATGATCAAAATTTATATATACAACTGCACTTCTGGAGAAGCGTTTTGAGGGGACTATTTTTGTAATGGTACCTCTGAATATTGAACCAGCCGGCAATGCTATTTTAGAATTAACTATCTGATCGTTAACAAGCATTGCATTAAACTCGTCACCTGCAGCACCTGTTTTAGAAGAAATTGCATCGATCATTTGCAACTTTAAAGTAGAACCGCGAGGAATCCGCACAGATTCAACATCGCCTTTAACAGTCATGGCTGCTTCAGTTTGATGTCCAAAACATAAAATACCCGCAATTAAAAAAATAATTGCTATAAATTTTTTCATATAAATTCCTCCTGTGTAAAAGCTTCTATGACAATTCTAACCAGTCATATAAATTTTGGCAAATATTTACATTATTAAAATATCAACCTCACATCATCATTTTTAGTGCTAAATTCACAAAAAGCACCGATTGGCAGCGTCAATTTTTCTTTTGTATGCCCGAACGCAAGTCCCGACTTAACAGGCACATCGAAGCTTGTAAACAATGACTCAAAATAGCCTAGATCATCTACTTCACCAAAATCACCCAAAACAATACCGGCAAGGTTATTTTTAAAATTATCAATATTCATCAACTGAGAAATCATTCTGTCAATTTTATATACAGGTTCAGAAATATCCTCAATACAAAAGATAAATTTTTCATCGGGCACAAAATCCAAACCGCACAATGAGGCCACAGTAGCTAAATTTCCACCCCACAAACGTCCTTGAGCAGAACCCTCAACATAAACCTTTGATTCATCAGAAAAGATTAAACTATTCTGTTGATAAGAAAGTGCCTTAAAAAAAGAGCTTTCACTATACAAGTCAATATCATAAAAATCAGAACAAGCCATAGGAGAACTAAAAGTTAGCAAATTTGCTCTCTTGTAGAACATTAAGCTAAAAGCGGTAATATCAGAATATCCAGCGAAGATTTTTGGATTGTTTGCAATCAAATTGTAATCAATATTTTTCAACAATCTTATAGCACCATACCCCCCTCGAACGCATAAAATAGCATCAATCGTATTATCCGAAAAAAAGCTATGTAATGCGTCAAGTCTCATCTCATCAGAACCGCACATATTATTAAATCCGGCATGAATATTCTTAGAATATTTAACGGTATAACCCTTATTTTCAAAATAGATTCTGGCTTTTTCAAGTTTTTGAAAATCAGTAACCTGACCTGACACCGCTAAAAAACCGATTGTAGCATTTTTTTTGAGTGATGCGGGTTTAATTATGTTCATATATTGCGCCTTTTTTGTGAGTTTCATTTATAATTATATTATACGAATCAAGCGGGAGCAAAATATTGACGGAAAGATATCTGCCACTATACAGAAAATATCGTCCACAGACTTTTCACGATTTGATAGGACAGGAAAATATCGTTAAATCACTGAGTAATGCAATTAAACTCGGAAAAATTTCTCACGCATATCTACTATGCGGTCCGAGAGGAACAGGTAAAACCTCATCCGCAAGAATACTTGCAAAATCCCTGAATTGCGCTGAAGGTCCGACACTTACTCCCTGCGGCAAATGCCCGAGCTGTCTTGACATTATGAACTCAACACCGATTGACGTTATAGAAATTGACGCCGCAAGTAACAGAAAAGTCGAAGACGCACGAAATATCCTTGAAAAAATTCAATTAGTTCCGGTTAACGGCAAATACAAAATATATATTATTGACGAAGTTCACATGCTTACACCGGAAGCGTTTAACACTCTTTTAAAAACGCTTGAAGAACCGCCTGAAAACGTTATTTTTATTCTGGCAACAACCGAGCCGCATAAAGTATTGGAAACAATAATATCAAGATGTCAACGCTTTGATTTCAGAAGAATTACAACAGATGACATAGTAAACCATCTTGAAAAAATTGCCACAGCAGAGAATATTAATATTACTAAAGATGCACTCTTTACCATAGCAAAAAGCTCAGCAGGCGGCATGAGAGATTCACTCGCACTGCTCGACCAACTCAGCGTTATGGATGCACAAAAGGAAATTACCACCGATGACGTAAACGAAATGCTCGGACGATTATCTTTCGACGTGCTATTTGATCTGGGAACTTGTATACTCCATTCAAATACCCAACAAGCAATCACTTTGCTCGACCAAATTTATAACAAAGGCAATGAACCCTACCAGATAATCTCCAACCTAATTCAATATTTCAGGAATCTTCTGGTTGTCAAAAATTGTACGGAAAGAAATATCGCCTTGGAGCTTACACAGCTTAGCGAACAGAATATTTTGAAATTGAAAGAACAATCCGATTCCGCTGAAGTTGAACAACTAATCTATACGATCGAAAGACTGTCATTTTATTCTAAAGAAATACGAGAAACGACTAATAGATACCTATGGCTTGAATTATGCCTCATTGAACTCAGTTCTGATGTAAAATACTCTTCATACTCTCAGCTGGTTGAAAGAATAGCTGCACTGGAATCGAATATGACTTCCGGCACCGCTTATCACCAACCAGCAGCACCACTACCAAAATTTAACCCATATCAGGATACAACCCCAATTAAAAAGTCGACGGAAGAAATTACTCCTATCACCCGAACGGAAGAAACAAATTTAGTTCAAAATAAAGAACAACCTCAAACCGAAACACAAGAAGAATCTTCCCAAGAACACAAACAAGAAAATTCACAAAACACCTCAACAGGTGATTTAGCGACTTTATGGGGCGGAATACTACAAAATATTGAAAGCGTTCCATCCAGAATGTTCTTCTACAATCTTTCTCGACCCGTTTCTATTTCGAATGAAGAAATTACAATATCATTTATGAAAGAAATTTTTGTTAAACAGGCAAAAGAAGACTCAAAAAATCTTCCACTAAAAAAAGCTGCATTAGCATATTTCAACGTTGCTGATATAAAAATTACTGTCAAACTCGCCGACCCTAATGAACAACCGGTAAATTCAAATTTGAAACCAATATTGGAAGAAAAAAAAAAGGAACCAACTAAACCGGTAACAGATTCTATAATTGAAGAAGAAAACGCAGCAGCACTGCAAGAAACTCTTTCTCCCCCGAGTTCAGAATCCACATCAGAAATATCAGAAAATTACTCCGATTCCACAAAAATGATACTGGAACTATTTAACGGAAAAATCATAGAATAAAAAAAACACAAAAAAAGAGGATCATAAGACCCTCTTTTTTTACGCACAGCTTAAAACTAAGCATTAACTTTTTCTTGTTCGGGAGCAAATCTTCTTGCAGATTCGACAATAGAAGAAGCAGTTGCAATCATCTCAATTTCAGAACGCAACTTATTAATGCAAGAACCAACACCAACAGCAGAAGCACCTGCAGCAAAAGCCAATGCGACAGTCGTAGGAGTCAAACCTGAAGCCGTCATAACAGGGATCTCAACATTTCTAGCCAATTCTATAGTATTAGCAATAGAAACCTGAGCAGTTTCAAGAAGTCCTCTTGCACCGTTGCTTTGAGCATCAACAGTTGCAGCACCTTCAGTTTGTATCAAATCAATGTTAAGTTCTTCAAGAGCCTTGGCAAGTGAAATCTGCTCACCAATCTCAATATGACCCGGAACTGTAACACAAATAAATACCTTTGAATTACCAATCAATTTCAATGTTTCATTGACAATATCAAGGATTTCGAGTGCAGACATTCTCATACCTTTTTTGTAAAGTGCATCAAAATTGCCAATCTCGATAGCATCAGCACCTGCCTTAACAGCCATTGCCAAGTCCTCGGGAACAATAGATGAAACAAATATCGGCAAAGTAGTATTTTTCTTTGCCATTTCAATAATTTCTTCCTTAGCGGAAATATCAACAGCACTTGCTCCGGCTTGTTCAGCGGCAGTGATGACACTTTTAACATTTTCAATATCAAAATTATCAATACCTGCAATAATTTTTACTGCTCTTTTTTCAGCCAAATGTTTCTTAAACAGATCAATTCTTTTCATTTTTTGGTTCCTTTATTCCTTAGTCTCGTCATTAAATTCAGTCAAGCCGCCCAAAATGCTTTGTTGAACGGAATCATCAGTTACCCCGTTATCAGGAGTACTACATTCTATCTTATCATCATCAGAATCGGGGTCAACAATTTTGTTCACAGTACAAACCAGATCACCTTCAGACAAGTTTTGTATTCTCACACCGGTAGCAGGTCTGCCCTGACGCGAAATACAACCTGCCTTAATTCTGGATACAACACCATTTTGAGAAACGACCATAATTTCATCTTTTTCTTCAACAATGGTCAAAGCAACCAATCTTGATTGAGAAGATTTAAACTTGGTAGCGATCAAGCCTATTCCGCCTCTATTCTGGGGTCTGAATTCAGATAATTTAGAACGTTTACCAAATCCATCAGATGTGACAACCAGAAGATCAGCATCATAATCCTTTGGTACAATATCACAACCGATTATGCTATCAGCAGAGCGCAATTTCATCGAATTAACACCACGCGCACTTCTGCCCAGCGGACGCAAATCATTGATTGGGAATCGAATTGCCATACCACAGCTTGTACCGATAATAACCTCGTCATTATCAGCAGCTTGTTTTACCCAGCACAATCTGTCACCATCTTCCAGACCGATTGCAATAATACCGTTTCTGCGAATACTTTCAAAATTATCAAGTCCTATACGCTTAATATAACCTTTTTGAGTAAGCATAATTAAGTTAGATGCAGTCTTAAAGTCGCTCACCGGCACAACAGCAGTAATCTGTTCATCCTGTTCAAGCGGCAAAACATTTATAATCGGCAAACCCTTTGCCTGACGTCCGCCTTCCGGGAAATCATATACATTAAGACTATACACGGTACCCTTTGAACTAAAGAAAAGCACCTTGTCATGCATCATAGCAGTGAAGAAATGTTCAACATCATCATCTTCTTTTGTTTTAATACCGCCCTTACCGCGGGTAGCACGATTTTGACGTTCAAACGTATCCAGTGAAATACGTTTTAAGTAGCCTTGACGCGTGATGAACACAGCCATAGGGAGGTTAGGCGTCAGATCTTCAATAGTCATCTCATCAATTTCAGGAATGATTTGAGTTCTTCTGTCATCACCGTATTTTTCTTTATCTTCCAGCAATTCTTGTTTAATAATATCAAGAACTTTTTGACGATCAGCAAGAATAGCCTCATATTCAGCAATTCTCTTTTTCAACTCATCGTACTCTTCTTTAATCTTATCCTGTTCCAAACCTGTCAATCTTCTCAATTGCATTTCGAGAATAGCATTAGCCTGATCGGCATCAAGTCCAAATCTTGACATCAAACCGACACGAGCTTCATCAGTAGTCTTAGATTTTTTAATCAAGTCAATAACTTCGTCCAAACTACCCAATGCAATAATCAAACCTGCCAAGATATGCGCACGGATCTTAGCTTTTTTCAAGAAGAAAATCGTACGTCTTGTAACAATTTCGACCCTATGTTCGACAAATTCATTCAACACCTCATACAAATTCATAAGACGGGGCTGTTTACCGACAAGAGCCAACATGTTAACCCCGAAGGTCGTATGCAATTGTGTAAACTTAAACAAATTATTTTTAACGACTTCAGGCTTAGCATCACGCTTGAGTTCTATTACAATCCTCATACCCTCACGGTCAGACTCATCACGGATATCAGAGATACCATCGATCTTTTTGTCCCTGACGAGTTCAGCAATTTTTTCAATCAACTGAGCCTTATTAACCTGATAAGGTATTTCAGTGATAACAATAGCCGTTCGTGCTTGTCTGCCTGCGCCGCCGGCAATTTCTTCAAAAGCGGAAACAGCTCTCATTTTAATTGAACCGCGTCCGGTTGCATAAGCCTGTTTAATATCCGAAAGACCAACTATTGTTGCTGCTGTAGGAAAATCAGGTCCTTTAATATGTTCCATCAACCCTTCAACAGTAATATCAGGATTATTAATCAGAGCAATAGTACCATCAACTATCTCGCACAAATTATGAGGCGGAATATTGGTAGCCATACCGACAGCAATACCTGAAACACCGTTCAATAAGAGCATAGGCAATCTAACAGGCAACACAGATGGTTCCTCTAAAGAGCCGTCGAAGTTAGGTGTAAAATCGACAGTTTCACAATCAATATCTGCAAGCATAGAAGTTGTAATCTTATGCATTCTTGCTTCTGTATAACGCATTGCGGCAGCAGAGTCACCATCCACAGAACCGAAGTTACCATGCCCGTCAATAGTCTGATATCTGGTTGAAAAGTCCTGAGCCATTCTAACCAGAGATTCATAAACAGCAGAATCGCCGTGCGGGTGATATTTACCCAGAACTTCACCAACGATTCTTGCACTTTTTTTAAATGGCTTATCAGGAGTCATGCCCAATTCGTTCATAGCAAAAAGTATTCTTCTATGAACAGGCTTAAGCCCATCTCTGACATCCGGAAGAGCACGACCTATAATAACCGACATAGCATAGTCTATGTAGGATCTTTTCATCTCTTCTCTTATATTAACTTGAACGATTTTTCCGTCTTCAAAAAAGTTTTTTTGACTCAACTCTCTACCCCTATATTTTATATCTCTATAAGACTAATTGTAACACAAACAGACGTTCGGGCAAGTATCGTATTAAAGTTGAGCAAAAAAATTCATAAAAAAAATGAATTAAGTAAAAATTGAATATGAAAATTGATTGTGAAATAATATTTGCGAAAGAGTATCGAAAATGAACGACAAAATTGTAATAAAAGGTGCAAATCAACACAATCTCAGGAATGTTGATTTAGAATTGCCGAAAAACGAACTAATAGTATTTACCGGAGTATCAGGTTCCGGAAAGAGTTCGCTGGCATTTGACACAATTTTTGCAGAAGGACAAAGGCGCTATGTTGAAAGCTTGTCAACATATGCAAGACAATTTCTCGGTCAAATGGATAAACCTGACGTAGAATACATAGAAGGACTTTCGCCCGCAATATCAATTGATCAAAAGTCCACATCAAACAATCCTCGTTCGACCGTAGGAACAGTTACTGAGATATACGATTATTTGAGACTACTATTTGCTCGCATTGGCATACCACATTGCCCGCAGTGTGGCGATATTATTAAACCTCAATCAATTGATGAAATGGTAGATAGAATACTACAACTACCGGAAGGAACAAAAATACAAATCATTGCACCGATTATTCGCGGCAAAAAAGGTGAATATAGCGCACTTATCAATGAACTGAAACAGGATGGTTTCGTAAGAATAAGAGTTGACGGACAATTATATAATTTAGATGAAATTGATATAAAAGAAATTGAAATAAAAAAAACACACAAACACTCAATAGATGTTGTGGTAGACAGAATAGTTGTGAAAGAATCCGCAAAATCGAGAATAGCAGACTCAGTTCAAACAGCCTTGCAAAAAGCAAACGGTTTAATGACTGTAGATGTAGTAGGTCAAAAAGAGATGATTTTCTCCGAAAAGCTTGCTTGCCCAAAATGCGGAATCAGCTTTGAGGAATTAGCCCCCAGAATATTCAGTTTCAACAGCCCATACGGAGCTTGTCCGACATGTTCGGGATTAGGCGCAGATTTTGTAATATCACCGGATCTTATAGTCCCTGACCGTTCCAAAAGCCTTAATGACGGTGCGATATATCCTTGGAGCAAAACATCAACATCGTATTACCACGATATGCTTAGTTCTGTTGCCAATCACTACGGAATTGACATGGACAAACCATTCGAAAAATTATCAGAAAAGGAACAAAATATTATACTCTACGGCAGCGGAACAGATGTATTAAATATCCGTGTCCAAAAATTTGGAACACACAAATACGAATCGAGGAAATCCAGATTTTGCGGGGTAATACCCTTCTTAGAAAAACGTTACAACGATTCTAACGGAGAATACTGGCGAGAAGAAATTCAAAAATACATGGTGACTACCCCCTGTCCCGACTGTAAAGGTGCAAGATTAAAACCATTTGCACTCGCTGTTACAGTTAGAGATAAGAATATTTTTGAAGTATGCAATATGCCAATTACGGAAAGTTTTAAATTTTTCTCAGATTTATTCTTAGAATTAAGCGATTTTGAAATGAAAATTGCGAAACAAATTCTGGAAGAAATACGCGCAAGGCTTAAATTTTTACTTGATGTCGGACTTGGATATTTAGATCTGAGCAGAATGGCAGGCACACTTTCAGGCGGTGAAGCACAAAGGATTAGACTGGCAACACAAATCGGAAGCGGTCTATCTGGTGTATTATACGTATTGGATGAGCCATCTATCGGACTTCACCAGAGAGATAATGACCGTCTTATAAATACATTGTTGAAACTGCGAAATCTGGGCAATACTTTGATAGTGGTCGAGCACGATGAAGATACAATGAAAAATGCCGATTACATAGTAGATATAGGACCAAGAGCAGGAGTTCACGGCGGAAAGATTGTCGCAAAAGGAACACTCGATGATATTAAAAAGTCAAAAGAGTCGATTACAGGTAAGTACCTGAGCGGAGAAAAACAAATCCCTGTTCCAACAACCAGAAGAAAAGGTAACGGAAATTTTTTACATATAAAAAATGCATACCTTAATAACCTGAAAAATATCTCACTGGATATACCACTTGGAAAAATCGTCGCACTTACAGGAGTATCCGGTTCTGGTAAATCATCACTTATGATGGATTTAATACAAGAATATGCGTTGCACGAATTAAGAGGCAACAAACCCAAACCCCAAGGAGTAGAGTTAATAACCGGGTGGGAAAATATTGACAAAATAATTGATATAGACCAATCACCAATAGGCAGAACACCACGTTCAAATCCGGCAACATACACCGATGTATTTAGTCACATAAGAGATTTGTACTCAAAAACAAATGAATCCAAAATGAGAGGTTATCAACCCGGAAGATTCAGTTTCAATGTAAAAGGCGGAAGATGTGAAGCCTGCAAAGGGGATGGTGTAATAAAAATAGAAATGAACTTCCTGTCCGACGTATACGTAAAATGCGACGTTTGTAAGGGAAAAAGATACAACCGCGAAACTCTTGAGGTTAAATACAAAGGGGCAACAATCTCTGATGTACTCGACATGACAGTTGCAGAAGCATATGTGTTTTTCGAAAATATCCCAAAAATAAAATCAAGATTAAAAACACTTTATGATGTGGGATTAGGATATATAAAGCTTGGTCAGAGCGCAACAACCTTATCCGGTGGGGAAGCCCAAAGAATCAAACTTGCCGCAGAATTGAACAAAAAAGCAACCGGTAAAACTCTTTATCTGCTAGATGAACCTTCTGTCGGACTGCATTGGTACGATTTAGATAAGTTAATAAAGATAATTAACAAACTTGCGGATGCAGGAAACACAATTCTAATCATTGAGCATAATTTAGACCTGATAAAAATTGCCGATCACATAATAGATTTAGGACCGGAAGGCGGCGATCAGGGCGGAAATATCGTTTTTCAGGGGACACCGGAAGAAATTGTTGAATGCGCCAATTCATATACAGGTCAGTACTTAAAAAAAATGCTGGCAAATTAACAATAAATTAAAACTCCCAAAATAAGAAATACGTAAGTTGTTAAAACAGATTTGTACAGGTAAAAAATGTATGATAAAATGCATCAAGGAGTTTAAATTATGAACAAAATACATTTTGCATTGATATTGGCAGCAACTCTATTTTTGAACAGTTACATACCGGCTGTGGCAGTAGATGCAAATTCAATTTTTGCGGCTGTAGGACAAAAAAATTACGGCAAATATGAATGCGAATACAGCATAATAGAAAATGGTCTTGCACAAAAGGGGATTTGCACAATCATAAAATCAGAAGCAAGATCTTCTGTATCAGGTTGCGAAAAACTTAAAACAAATTTCGTTGTAATAGCCGCAATTAAAAACGGTAAATGCAAATTTACACCTGCTGCAAATTAATTTGATTGAATTTAAAAATCGCAAGTAATTCCGATTAAAAGCAGAGTTAATAGAGGCTATTCAGCTTTTGGAGTTTTTCTTGAGAAAAAATTTTTGAGCCTATTAAATGTAACTCTAAAATCAAAAAGCTCAGAGGTTTTTGATTTAAAAATTTCAAGCAAGGATGCTTTTTCCGGACAAACATTTAAATCCCCGGGCAGAGTTCCAAACTCCTTGCAAATAGGCGGACGCGATTCATAGACACTGCATCTTGCATATACATCTATAAACGGACAATAATTATAAAATTTATTATCATCAAAATAGTTAATAAATTCTTGAATATCTTGCATGCTTTTCAATTGATATTTTTCCATTGTTTCTTTTGTAATACCATAAAGCGCCTTTCCCTCGATATCATAGCCAATAAAAGTTATAGGTCTGGTGCTGTAGATAATAGAATTATAGGTATCACGAATATCATTTTGCCCCATGTTAAATGCACTATAAATTTTCCTTTGTACTTTATCAGCATGCGAAGGCAAAAAGCCTTCGGGCAAAGGAGCATTGATACAGCATTTTGCCTTACACTTAGGAATGTAGCATTTTGAAGGTTTTGTTAAATAATTTTTTATAGAAGTTATTTTAGACATACCAGAGTAAAACCTTAAAAATATTTTTTTGCCAGAAACAAATACGTTCGAATCGCGGCTTCTATCTTTATACACAAAAAAAATTTGCAACACACGGTTTCAATTCCAAAACATAAAAA
>CASEVT010000050.1 GCA_949291445.1 uncultured bacterium
AATCGTCATTATCCATACAAGGTAAATCGTCGTGTATAAGGCTTTGACTATGCAACATTTCTATTGCACAGGCTGTCGGTATGGCATTTTCTATATCTGCACCTGCGGTTTTGCAAGCTTCCAGCGTGAGGATTGGTCTTATTCTCTTTCCTCCTGCCATTACGGAATATTTCATAGATTCCCATATTTTTTCAGGGTATTTTATTTGCAAATATTTATCCAGATTTTCTTCTATTATTTTTTTATATTCTTCAATTCGTTTTTTTGTTTCTTCATTCATGGTAGTCTTCCTTAAATGTGTTTTGGGTTTCTTTTCTTCTTGAGGTTTGTCGTTTTTTGTGGCTTATTTTGGCTATTGTTTTATTGTGTAAGGTTTTTTCATTCGTTTCTGATTTTGTGCCTTTGTAGGTTATTTTTGTTTTATACTCTTTAGCTTCCTGAAGGAATTGAAGGTAACTTTGGTATCTTGTTTTGGCAATTTTATCCTTATTTGCTATAACAGCACAGCCTGTTTCGTGTTCGTGGATACAGTCCGCAAATTTGCAATCTTTTTTTAGCGCATTTATTTCTTTAAATAACTCGGAAATTTTAGCAGGCATTAGAAAATCAAATTTTAAATGGCTAAACCCCGGAGTGTCTACAAGTTTTGCGCTATCTTTGCCGTTGCTTAGTTTTAGTTCTACAATTTCGCAATGTCGAGTTGTGTGTGTTCCTCTGTCTGTTTTTTGACTGACGGCTTTTGTTTTTAAATTTAATTCAGGATTTAGTGCATTTGCTAACGACGATTTTCCGACTCCTGACAGACCGCAAAAAACCGTAATTTTATTTTTAAGCTTCTTTTCTAATTCCTCTAAGCCGGATTTTTCAATTGCGGATGTATATACAATATCGTATCCGAGAGGTTTGTATATGGAATTTATTCGGTTTACCAGTTCGTCATCTTCTTTCAAATCGTTTTTATTAAAACACAATATCGGTTCAAGTCCCCAGTATTCACAAAAACAAAGATATCGGTTAAGCTGTTCAAAATCGAGTGCAGGTTCTTTTATTGCGGAAACAATTATAACCTGATCAACATTAGCTACTTTGGGTTTTGGTATGTGATTTTTTCTGTCTGAAATGCTACAGATGAAAGCCTGTTTGGAGTTTTCGTTTATTCCTTCCAGCTCTACATAATCACCGACAAAGATCTCTTTTTTTTGTTTTTTTAAAACTTCTCTTACCTTACATTCAAACACGCCAGATGTCGTGTTTGCGTAGTAAAAATCCGAGTGTATTTTGAATATATGTCCTTTCATACTCCTCTAATTATATATTAGATTGCCGTGAATGTTAATTTTGTAACCTAAATCAATACTACGCTTGACGAAATATCATATACATTGCACAATAAGTTTATGTTTGACAGTTTGACAGATAAATTACAGGATATAATACGAAAGACTTCCGGCAATGATAAGTTAACGGAAGAAAACATGTCCGATGCGCTCAGAGAAATCAGAAGAGCGTTGCTTGAGGCTGATGTTAATTTGCGTGTGGTAAAGGCGTTTATTTCTTCAATAAAAGAACGCGCAACAGGCGAGGATGTCGTCAGAGGGGTTAATCCTGCTCAACAGTTGATAAAAATAGTTAACGATGAACTAGTCAAGCTTTTGGGTTCTCAAAATACACCGCTGAAATTGAACTCTCATCCGTCAATTATCATGATGCTCGGGCTTCAGGGTTCCGGTAAAACTACTTCCAGTGCAAAATTGGCTGTAAAATTGAAAAAAGAAGGCAAAAGACCTTTGCTTGTTGCTTGTGATGTATATCGACCGGCTGCTATTGCGCAATTGAAAACATTGGGTCAACAAATTGAGACCGAAGTCTTTACAATCGATGGATGTGATGATGTTCAAAAAATTGCCAATGACGCAATTGCTTATGCAAAAGATAACGGTTTTAACGTCGTTATTTTAGATACTGCAGGTCGGTTGCAAATTGATACACAAATGATGGCTGAGTTGTTGCTTCTGGATAGGTCGCTTATGCCTGATGAAAAATTGCTTGTTATTGATTCAATGACCGGTCAGGAGGCTGTTAATGTTGCCGAGAACTTTAATGCTCAACTGGAGATTACCGGCATAGTGTTGACCAAACTCGACGGTGACTCACGTGGCGGTGCCGCTTTGAGTGTGGTTTATTGTACTCAAAAACCTATTAAGCTCACCGGTATTGGTGAAAAACTCGATGCATTGCAAGATTTTTATCCTGACAGAATGGCTACTCGTATTTTAGGTATGGGTGATATTGTCTCCCTCGTTGAAAAAGCTCAGGAAAGTTTTGATGAAAAGCAGGCTAAAGAATTTGAGAAGAAAATGCGTAAGGCCGAGTTCTCTTACAATGATTTTCTTAAGATTCAAAAACAAATGAAAAATCTCGGTTCTGTTGAGCAAATTCTCGGAATGCTCCCTATTCCTGGATTAAAGAAAGATGACAAACAACTGATTGCGCATGAGGGTGAAAAACAATTGAAAAAAATTGAAGCATTCATTTTTAGTATGACGCCTGAAGAACGTGACAATCCCCAAATTATTAATTCAAGCAGAAAAAAAAGAATTGCAAAAGGCTGTGGTATGGATTTGCATCAGGTTAACCAGTTTATTAACCAGTTTGAGCAAATGCGCAAAATGATGAAGGGTTTTTCTCAAGTTCAGGATAAATTCAAAAAAGGAAAAATTAAGATCCCAAAAGGCTTTGGAAATGGCATGTTTCGTTAGTTGTTTGTTCTGATTTTTAATCTGTGAACTGACAGATGCTTCAACCCGAGTTATTATTAACCCATTGAAAGCCAGAGAATCTGTTTTATCGGCTTTGAGATTAGTATTGCAAGGAATCCGAATATAAAATCATAGACCATTTTTATTCCGCTTTGCATTGTTATCCAGCCTGTTACATTTGAAAATGAATCTTGGTGAATTATCGCCATTAGTATTAGGTAAAATATTCCAATTGTGTGGATTGTCAGAACTCCCAAAAGAGAGGCCTTTGCTATGTTGCCGTACGATAGTTTGTCTTTAATCAAAAATGCAACAATAAAAATAGCCGGAATGTAGGCTAATATATATCCGAAATTGTATTCAAATAAATATGTGATCCCTCCGCCCAATGCAAATAATGGAAATCCTGCCAAACCAAGGATTATGTAGATTGAAACAGCCAGTATTCCGAAGCGTTTGCCTATGAGTGCTGCGATAAAAAAGATCACAGGAATTTGTGGAACATAAGAATAGTTTTTCAATTTTATAAAATCTGTGCTTGTCGGGTCTAATGAGCCGATTACATAGTGCGAAAAATCAAGTTGGGTAAAGGTTGCTATTATAATCAAAAATATGCACCACGCTGTCACAAGCAGTGTACCAAGCGTGAATTTTACCCGTTTGTTCGCTGCATTAAATTCATCAAGTTGTTCTTTTAGTCGTTTTGTATTAGCTGACATATTTTATGTCCATCTTTGCCATTTCATCTTTATTCTGATTATATAACGTTTTAAATTTTTCGTACCATATATTTTCAGTGAACATAATTAGAGCGTTTTCATTATTGTCCTGATAGTAGCCTTTTCTTGTGCCGATCGATTTGAATCCGTTTTTTTCATAGAGCATTATCGCCGGGATATTGCTTTCTCGAACTTCGAGTGTAATGTATTTTATCTCGTTTTTGTAGCAATCGTCAAAGATTTGCATAAGCAATGATTGTGCAACTTTTTTTCTTCGTGCATCTGGATGTACTGACAGGGTTGTTATGTGTGCTTCTTCAAATATATGCCAGCAGCCGGCGTAGCCCAGTAGTCTATTTTTATCATCAAATGCGCTGTAATAATGTGCTAGATTATTAGACAACTCATTGTAAAAGGAGTCTTTTGACCAATGATGTTTTCCGTACGAAAGTTCTTCAAGTTTTATAACTTCATCAACATCGGTCTTTTCCATTTTTTTTATTAAAAAACTTTTCATTGTATAATTTTATCAGATACACTATCTAAAAACAAACATTTTGGTGTATGCTTGATAAGCAGCAGCAGATATATTTGCCGGAACATTATTATTTATGATAAACAATTCAGTATCTATCTCGTTTGGGCGTTTGGCCTTTGACAGACGTGCCGGAGCAAGAGTATTTGATGAATATTCAACTTTTTCACCTGCTTCTTCTATTTATAGGGTTATGGTGAAGGATTATCCTGATGAGGGCTGTTTTGATATTTTTGTTAAAGGTGCTGATAATAAAAATTTGGGTGGAAGTTCGTTTGTTATTGATAAAAAATTGAACAAATTGAGCAATATTTCTATGGCTGTATCTCATAATTCGAATAAAAATAAAGGTATCGGCACAATTTTGCATCTGTCACATATTATGGAGATGGTAGAAAACGGACTAAACTCTATTGAATTTTATTCAACAAAGGAGGCTGTCTTATTTCATTCTAAATTGGGGTTTTATCCGGATATAAAAACTCTTTTTGATTTGGATGTTGCATTATCTTCGATGGTTCAAAATAAATCAGGTTATGCTAAAAATCTTGTCAAAAAGGCAAAAAGTATGCGTAAAAAACTCAAAAATTTTGACAATCAGGATATTGTTCAAAATTTTTCTCTGTACAAAAATTTTTTGAATAAACTTCAAAATATCGAAAACGGCGATAAAATTCAGGATAATTCTTCGAATTTGCAAACTAAAAAAATGCTGAAAAAGGGCAATAGGCTTATTGCTCAGTATATTGACCTGTGCATAAAAAATTCTGTTAAAGATACATTTTTGTATGGATTTTGTATGCAGCTTAGCAGTAGAAAAGTTGCCGCTAACAAAAATTTTTATAATAAATTGTTTAAAAATTACAAAATTGATTACCATCTGTAATTCCGGTTAAGAGTTTATTATTGAATTGATTTTTGCTGGACAGATTTATGGTTTGTAAAGTTTAGGTCTTTTGAAATTATTTATATATAATTGTATGTGGCATGTGTAAATCTTTTAGGGCTAGTTTTATGGAAAATTTTTTGAAAAAATATAAGGAATTTAGTGAGTTTGCTCAAAAGTATTATCTTAAAGAAGTTTTTTTGATAGTCTTTTTTTGCATAATTATGTTTATTTTTTATTATGGTCGAACAGAATCTTTTCTTGTGGATTCCGGTCGTGAGGCTTATCTTCCTTTGAGGGTGCTTGAAGGCAAATTGCTTTATAAAGATTTATTCAATGTTTACGGGCCGCTTTCTTATCAGATTAATGCGGTTGCGTATTCTATTTTTGGTATAAATTTGAATACGCTTTATTTAATGGGGTTGTTTAACTCGTTTATTATTTTGTTTTCTATATTCTTTTTGACAAACTTTTTTACTAATAGAAAAATTGCCTTATGTGTTACGTTTCTTGTTATAGTTTCGTGCGTTTATATAAAGACATTTTTTAACTTTATTTTTCCGTATTCTTATGCGGCAATTTATTCGCTGTCGGCATTTTTGCTTTCTGCTTCATCGCAGATTGCGTATTATCGATACAGAAAAGAATATTTTTTGTTTGGTGCATTTTTCTTTGCCGGTGTGGCATTTGCTAATAAGATAGAGTATTTGCCTTACTTTTTCTTTCTGTTCGTACTGTTGTTTCTTTCTAAGCTGGGATGGCAAAAAAAGCTAATTGCTGCCGGTTCGTTTTTTGTTGTGCCTATTTTGTCTTTTGGGATACTTTTGATTCAGGGGGTAGGTTTTAGGGATTTTTATAATGCTTTTGTGTTGATTAATGATATTGTGAAAACTCCTGCTCTGGACTATTTTTATAAAAATTACGGTTTGTATTTTAACCCTTCTTATGTAAAATATTCGCTGGCTACGTTTTTCAAGTTGCTCGCATTTTTGGTGCCTGTCAGTTTGATTTTGTACGGTTTTAATTATTTTATAACTAATGTCGTTGAAAATTCCGTTATAAAAAAGGTTTTAAATTTTCTCAATTTTGTCTTGATTTTATTTATTGCACAGAAGATGTTTTCGATTTATTTATCCGTGCAATTGAGATTTTTTACTTGGATCGGGATATTCTGTCTGGTTGTTTTGGTTGGTTATTCGATGTTTTACGTTGTTAATTTCTTTCGCAACAACAAGAGGTTTTATCCTGTTCCATTTTTGGAAAAATCGTTTGTATTCTTTTTGTGTGCTGCAATTCTTGTATCAATCAAAGGTCTTTTTGCTGTAGGAACTGAGTGTTACGGTACATTCTCACTTGCGGTTTTGTTGATACCGTTTACTGTTTTTTGTGCGCATTATCTTCCTGATTTATCAAAGGTGGTTGACAGACATATCTGGCAAAAGATGATCGTTAACCTGTTTTTCATTGTAATTGTTCTTGTATTTTCCGGAGTGATGAAAAAGGCGTTAAATTATCCTCTTTATCCCGTTATATCTTCTAGAGGGGTTATTTTCGTTAAAGAATCCACAAAAGAGGTGAATACGCTTGTTCAATACATAATTAAAAATGTTCCTGTGAGTGAGAAAATTGTGACTATTCCTGAGGGTGCAATGATTAATTTTCTTTCGGGCAGATACACCGATGATAAGTATTATTATTTAATCCCTGTTAACGTTCAGTTGTTTGGTGAAGAAAATATTGTAAATGATTTCAGGAAAAATCCGCCATCTTACTTTTTGTTAAACGGGTTGCCGTATTATTGCTTTAATACAAGCAGTATATGCCAGTATGCGCCTGAACTTTGCAATTTTATCGACAAGAACTACACTCTTGTTGCCAAAACACAAGGGGCTTTGGAGTTTTACTTGTATAAACGTATAAAAAGCAAAAACTAAGTAAGATTATTTTTCTCAAGCTCTTTTCTTATTTTATTAAGTCCGGCCTGAATAATTCTTGATATTCTCGATGGTGAAATATTGAAATCTTCTGAAAGTTCTCTTAATTTCTTATCTTTGTAAAATTTGGCTTCAATCAAATCGCGTTCGCGCTGTGGCAATTTTTTAATTGCCTCTTTGAGTGCTACACTCAGTTCGTTAAAAACAATAGTCTCTTCCGGTGAGCGGGCATCGTCTTTGATTTGTGTAGGATTTTCAGCATCCGCCATTTCTTCAATAGACAATATTGTTTTATAAATTGCATCTCTTATTTCATTTTTGTCTTCTTCATCAGGGGTAACTGTTTTCTTTGTTTTAAGAGAGTACCATTTATATCTTCTGCGAACTTCATTTCTGATTGCCCATTTTATTGCTGTCGAAATATATGACTTATTGTAGTTTTCAATATTGGAACTTGTACAAAGATGGTGTATTACCTGTGTGCCTATATTTATTAATTCTGAAAAATCAATAAGATATGATGATGAAAGTTTCTTAAACTCAATCTTTGCGATAGTTTCAATCAAATCATTATACTCACGCAAACTGTTTCTTATTAAGGCTCTGGTGGCTGTATTTGAGATAGGTCCGCTCATTTTTGTTAAATTCCCCTGTTAACTTCATTGTAGATTAAAAAAACAATTGTGTACAATTGTTGCCTAAAATATTACGTTTTTTAAACCTTATTATTAATCTTGAAATCCCATAATCCTTGATTTGTGTT
This sequence comes from uncultured bacterium, assembly GCA_949291445.1. Lineage (GTDB taxonomy): Bacteria > Cyanobacteriota > Vampirovibrionia > Gastranaerophilales > Gastranaerophilaceae > Spyradomonas. The sequence continues at coordinate 7,597 of CASEVT010000050.1, forward strand.
GAAATATCACGGTTGTGGGGGATTTTTTTACGGATTTATTTATTTGTTCCTTTTTTTGTTTATTTTTCGTTTTCTGGTATAATGAACTTGTTTAGGACAAAGGGGTCTTGGGATTGATCGAGAGAGTTGTTTTATTACTTTTTATAATTTGCCTTTGGGTATTTTTGTTTATTTTTCAAAACTACATGTCTACGTTCTGGGCAATCATATTCTTGTGTGCATTTATGTTGTCTTATATAGTTTATATGCAACTTGCATTGAAACACAGAAAAAGAAAACTGAAAAAACAGCCTGAGGAATTGAATTATGATTACAAACCTTTTGTGTCTGTTATGATTCCTTCGCATAATGAGCAAAACGTAATTGCCAAAACTGTTGAAGCTGTATTGGCAATGGATTATGAGAAATTTGAAGTAATAGTAATTGATGACAGAAGCACGGATTCTACGGCTGACGTTTTAAGAGAGTTGGAACAAAAATATGAGAATGTAAGAGCATTAATCCGTGATAAAGATGCATTCCCCGGTAAGTCTGCGGTGCTTAATGATGCATTGGAGGTAGCAAAGGGTGATGCTATTTTGGTGTTTGATGCTGATGCTAGAATGGATAAGGATTTTCTGACCCGTATTGTTCCTCATCTTGAGAAAGATAGTGTTGGTGCTGTTCAGGCAAGAAAGGTTATTTTAAACCGTGATGAAAATATTCTGACCCGTTGTCAGGATAATGAGTATGCTTTGGATACTCATTTTCAGGTTGGCAGAGATGCCGTGAAAGGTGCTGTTGAACTCAGGGGTAACGGCGAATTGCTCAAACGTGAAGCACTTATTGATATCGGTGGCTGGAATAATTACACTATTACAGACGATTTGGACATGTCCACTAGACTTCATATTAAGGGGTGGGATGTCCGTTTTTGTCCGGATGTGTGTGTGTATGAAGAGGCTATCGTCAGTTTTGTTCCGCTTTTGAAACAAAGAAGACGTTGGATTGAGGGTAGTATTAGAAGATATTTGGAGCATTTTGCCGGTGTACTCTTTTCTAAGGATATGTCTTTGCGTGTAAGTATTGATATGATTGCTTATATTACCGAGTTTCTCTTACCGTTCTGGATGATATCCGAGATCTGTTTTCAGGCGTTTAAGTTCGTAAAAGATGCTCCTAATTGTGTTTTATCTTCCATAAGTGTTTCAGTTGTTGTTTGTATTTTCTTTATCATTGGTTTGATATACAGTTCCAGAAAGTATAACAAGCTTTCTCGCAAGGATGCTCTTACTCAATCAGTACAAACAGGTGTTTATTTGACGGGTATATGGTTTCCTGTTGTTGTATTGATTGTGTTTAAAATAATTTTCTGTAAAAAAACTATGGATTGGGGCAAGACTGTCCATGGTGTGACGAAAGTGAGCAGTGATTCTGTCATTGGACTTTCTCGTGTTATAACCGATGATGAGACAAAGGTCGAACAAAACGTATAATGGCTGATTTGAAAAACGGCAGTGAAATAGTTCTGGGTATTGAGAAACTTGTCTATGAAGGATATGGGCTTGCCAGGATTGATGGGTTGCCTGTATTTGTGGATGGAGTTTGTGCAGGTGATGTTGTTAATGCAAAAATTATCTCTGTTAACAAACATTATGCACGTGCCGGTGTTGTAAGTATTATTGAACCTTCAGAACATAGAGTTACTCCGTTTTGCCCGTTGCATAAGGTTTGTGGCGGATGCGGCTGGCAATTTATTGATTATGACTTTCAACTTTCCCAAAAAAGAGAGATCGTTTTTGAAACAGTAAGTAAAATTGCAGGACGTGAAATTGAGGTTTATCCGGTTTGTCCAAGTCCTAAAATACGTGAGTTTCGCTCAAAAATACAATATCCCGTTTCTCAAACAAAAGTTTCTAAACGGATTGTCGCAGGTTATTACAAAAGAGGAACTCATGAACTTGTTAATATAAAATATTGCCCTATTCAACCCCGGATTATCGATAAAATATCCGAGTTTATTAAAATAAATGCCCAAGAACTAAGTATTTCTGCCTACAACGAAAAGAAAAAATCCGGTGAACTCCGGCATGTTGTTTTTCGCTATAGTGTCGATAGGAATGAGTGTATTGTCATTTTTGTCGTGAATAATTCTGTTTTGAATCCGAAAATTGCTGCACTTGCAAAAAAAGTTGCCGAAGAATTTGCCCATGTTAAAGGCTGTTGTGTAAACTATAACACTGCCAGAACTAATGTTATTATGTCTGAACGGACGGAGTGTATTTTAGGGGATGATTTTTATTTTGAAAAAATCGGTGAGGTTGAGTACAGAATCAGTGCAAACAGCTTCTTTCAGGTTAATGTGGGAACTGCTAAAAATATTTTGGATTCCGTTAAAGAAATTATCAAAACGAATTTTTCTGATTCCAGAATCTTGGACGCATATTCGGGCGTATCAAGTTTTGGGTTATATGTAAAAGATCATGCAAAAGAAGTGGTATCTGTTGAAGAGTCCAAGGCTGCCTCGCAGGATGCTGTATTCAATGCGGAGTTGAATCGGGCGAAAAATTGCGTGATTTTAAACGGTGATGCCGGAAAAATATTTGAAAAGTTAATTAGTGACGGTGAAAATTTTGATGTTACTATTCTTGACCCGCCAAGAAAAGGATGTAGTGAACAATCCAGAAAATATGCCGTGCAGTTGACTAAAAAGGCAATTGTATATGTATCATGCAATCCTTCGACTCTCGCTCGGGATATAAAATATTTTGAGCAAAACGGTTTTGTTGCTCAATATATAAAACCGTTTGATATGTTTTGTCATTCTTATCACATCGAGTCATTGTGCTTGCTTCTGAAAAAAGATTAATCTCGGCTTGAACATAGCTGCAAAATGCTTAAGTTATAAAATACTAAAAAGGAGTCTGAATTTGACAGACTCCTTCTTTGTATTTTTAGGGTAAAACTATTTGCAGCATGCTGTTTTAGTTTTATTAATTGCCTCAACAACTTTTGAAACAACTGTTTTTTGCTCTTCTTCCGTTAATTCAGGGAACATCGGAAGGCTTATTACAACCTTGGTATCGGCTTCCGTGTTAGGTAAAGACCCTACGCCGACTCCCAAATGTTCGTGAACTTTTTGAAGATGTAACGGAATCGGGTAGTATATCATTGCGCCAATACCTTCTTCTTGAAGAATTTTGTGGACCTCATCACGGTTAGGGATCTTAACCGTGTATTGGTGGTAGACGCAATATGTATCGTCCAATTCCTTAGGAGTTTGTACTTCGGGGTATTGTGCAAATAATTTGTTGTATTTATAAGCATTGGCACGTCTTTTTTCGTTCCATTCATCAATATAGTTCAATTTTATTCTCAAAATTGCTGCTTGAATTTCATCAAGACGGCTGTTAACTCCGATTTCATCGTGGTGGTAACGGATAGCACCACCGTGGTTTCTCAGTGCAATCATTCTGTTTTTGAGATATTCAGAGTTAGTAACGGCAAGTCCGCCATCGCCCATGCCGCCCAAATTCTTGGTCGGGAAGAAACTGTAACATCCGATATCACCGAATGTACCGACTTTTTTACCTTTGTATTTAGCACCGATTGCCTGACAGCAGTCCTCAATTACATGCAAGTTGTAGCGTTTTGCAACATCCATGATAACATCCATATCAGCAGGCTGACCGTAAAGGTGTACGGGGATAATTGCCTTTGTTCTCGGGGTGATCTTTGCTTCAATTGCCTTTGCATCGATATTGAAAGTATCTTTATCAATATCAACAAAAACAGGTTTTGCACCAACTATACCGATGGCTTCGGTTGTAGCAACAAAAGTGAATGCAACGCTGATAACTTCGTCTCCTTCTCCAATATCAAGCGCTCTTAAGGCAAGATGAAGGGCATCTGTTCCGGAGTTGAGTGTTACGGCATATTTTGTACCGATGTAAGATGCAATCTCCTCTGAAAGTGCCTGATTGTGTTTTCCGAGTATGTATTGACCCGAACGCAATACTTCAAGTACTTCTTTTTCAATCTTGTCGCCTATTTGTGCGTACTGTCTTTTTAAATCCAGAATTGGTATCATATAAATCTCCTTTTCAACCTCGTTCCTCGTTTATTCTTATATTTTAGCACCAGTATGTGATGTCTTTATATAAATTTAATATTGGGGCTTAATTTTAATCTTGCAAGTATATGATTCTAATAGCTATGTCGGAATGTTATCGATTCAAAAGCACCATCAAGACTGAGATATCAGCAGGTTTTACACCGCCGATTCTTGAGGCTTGAGCAAGTGTCACGGGTCTAATCTTTTCAAGCTTTTCTCTTGTTTCCGCCGAGATATGATTAAGTTTTGAATAATCTATGTCAGCGGGGATTTTGATTTTTTCAAGTCTGTCTAATATTTCTACCTGTTTGTTCTGTCTGTTTATATAACCGTCATACTTGATTTTTATCTCAGCTTCTTCATAAACATCTTTTGGCAAATTGAGCTCTTTTGTTTTGTCGTGTATTTCTTTGAGGGTATTGTAGGTTATATTGGGTCTTTTTAGCAGGTCTGCAAGCTTCATTCCCCTTTCAATACCGGTGTTGTACTTAGCTAGAACTTCGTTTACTTCTGATGTTGGACTGATTTTTTCATTTTGTAACCTGCAAATCTCATGCTCAATGCATTCTTGTTTTTGCAAAAAGCGGTTATATTGTTCATCAGAAATAAGCCCGACTTTATGCCCTAATGAAGTCAATCTCTCATCGGCGTTGTCCTGTCTTAACAAAAGACGGTATTCTGAGCGTGAGGTTAGCATTCTGTACGGTTCATTTATGTCTTTTGTAACAAGATCATCTATCAGTGTTCCGATATATGAATTGCTCCTTGAAAATGTTATCAATTCTTTCGTGTTAAGAAAATTGAATGCGTTGATTCCCGCAACAAGCCCCTGTGCTGCTGCTTCTTCATAGCCGCTGGTTCCGTTAATTTGACCGGCACAAAATAATCCTTTTATGCGGTTTGTCATAAGCGAATGCGAAAGCTGCACGGCAGGTACATAGTCATACTCTACTGCATACGCCGGTTTTATTACATGCACCTTCTCAAGCCCCGGCAATGAACGTAACATTTTTATTTGTACATCGGCAGGCAAACTGGTTGAAAAACCTTGTACATATACTTCATAGGTGTCTTTGCCCTCAGGTTCAATGAATATATGATGTGAGGGGTTGTGTGCAAATCTTACGACTTTATCCTCGATGGACGGGCAATACCTCGGACCTACACCGTGTATAAGTCCTGAATACATCGGGGATTTATCCAGATTGCTCTTGATAATGTTGTGCGTTTCTTCGGTTGTTCTCGTTAAATAACAAGGATATTGCTTTCTTACGGGTCGATTTGGTCTGAATGAAAAGAAATTGAGCTCCTTATCGGGCGGCTGAATTGTCATCGCCGTGTAATCAATCGTTCTTGCATCAACCCGAGCCGGCGTTCCGGTTTTTAATTTCTTTATTTCGATACCGTTTTTGCGAAGTGAATCGGATAACCCCTCCGCTGCACGTTCACCAAGCCTGCCGGCAGATGTGGATTGCAATCCGACAAATATCCTTCCGCTGAGCGATGTGCCTGTCGTCAAAATAACCGTGCCCGCTTCATATATTAGCCCGTATTCATCTATGATTCCTGCAACCGCTCCTTCTTTGACGATTAGCTCTGTTACCATCGTTTGCTTGATTGACAGATTCTCTTCGGATTCAATAAGGTTCCTCATATAATGCATGTATTCACGCTTGTCGGATTGTGCCCGAAGCGCCCTTACCGCAGGACCTCGTGAGGAATTTAACATCTTCATCTGCATGTAAGTTGCATCTGCTACTATGCCCATTACTCCCCCAAGTGCGTCTATCTCTCTCACTAAACACGACTTGGCAGGCCCTCCAATCGCCGGATTACAGGGCATTAGTGCTATATTCTCAATATTTAACGTCGTAAGCAACGTCTTTAAACCCAGCTTCGCTGCACTTAACGCCGCTTCACATCCGGCATGACCGGCTCCGACTACTATGACATCATATTTGAACATATTCTAATTATAAAACAAAAATTATTCTCTTTTTCTATTAATTTTAAAAAGTATACTTGCTTTTTTTTTATAGATGTTTTATTATAAAAAGTATATAAACATGAGTTGTTTCAAGAATTGTGTAATATGAAGAAAGAGGTTCACATGAACAAAAAATCAGGTTTTACTTTGGCGGAAGTTTTGGTCACATTGATGATCATTGGTGTAATCGCAGCTATGACTATTCCTTCTTTGATGCAAAATACTGCTCAACAAGAATTTAAGGCTGCTTACAAAAAAGCAATCTCTATGCTTAACCAATCGGTTACTTTGAACTACGCTTTGGATGGTGAAGATGCTACTGTTTTCTCAGGTGCTAACTTCATCCACTTGTTAACAAAAAGACTTAACGTTATGTCTTCAGGTTCTGACTTTGTATATACTGCTGACGGTATGTATGTTAAAGTTCTTACTGACCACGGTGTGAGCGGTGTACCTGCATTGGGTGCTTGTACTACTGACGGTGAAGGTGCTACTACTCCTTGTGCCGCTGTTCAACTTGACGTTAACGGTGTTAAAGGTCCTAACAAAATTACTACAGGTACTAATGCTGTTTATGATAACTTTACTGCTGTTATCTATCCTCAAAGAGCATTGCCTGCCGGTCAAGTTATGAGCGATGTTTTGTATAGCAAATAATCGTATAGTTAATAGTTTATATAAAAACCACCTTGTATAAGGTGGTTTTTTTTCGCTAATTTTTAGTTTTTGTTTTCTAATGCATTTCTAATCCTGCATAATTAGTCCTTGCCATGTTTGCAGAGGATTCCAGCATTCCTTCCAGTGCTTTTTCAATAAATACTTTAACTTTCTTTACTTCCTGTTGAAGCTTTAAGTAGTTTTCTTCTTCTACTTTTTTCATTGCCAGTTTAAATTTGTAAAAATCGAAGCCGTACATAATTTATACTCCCTTGTATTGACTAACAATATTATTAACGGCATTTTTTTTAATTTCTTTAGCCATTTGTTTAAAATATTTTTGTTCAAATCTGATGAAAAGCTTGTATAGCCAGTGTCTTTGTCCCTAAAAAATATTGTAACGAATTGTAAATTATATACAAAATATTGAAATCTTATATAAAAAAATGTTTTTATATAAGAGTGTGGTAAATACAGGAGACCAAAATATGGTAAATTCAGTAAGTGCAAATGTACAAAATGCTTGGGCAGCAAGAGAAGCAAGAAATGAAGATCAATCAGTTCAAACTCCGGATTCTTTGTTCGGTTCAGAAGCTACTGAAGAAACTACTAATAGTGTGACAAATTCTACTACCAGCAGCAATCTTTCAAGTGAACAAATACAAGATCAAATCGAAACAGCTGAAAAGAATTTGGAAAATATAAAGAAAGAAAAAGAAGAAACTGACGAAAAAATTGCTCAACTTCAACAACAAGCAACAGAGTTGAAAGAAGAAATTGATAATGCAATTGAAGAAGCAATTGAGTCTGCTAATAAATATACTGAAGAACAACAAGAAAAAATTAAAAACACAGTTGATTCAGTAATGGAAGAATATCTTTCTGGTGCTATTACAAAAGAAGAAATGAAAGCAAAACTCGGTACTTTGCTTGGCGAAATAGATCCTGAATTGCCAGCTGAAATAACTAGTGTATTGGATTCTATTGATTCTAAAATCAACGAATTACAAAATATAACCTCAACAATTGCTCAATTGCAAACTATAAGTGAATGTTTTGGAAAGCAAATTGAAAACGCAAACCAAAGACTTGAAAACTTATGTGCACAAAAAGAAGAAGCAGAAAAACGTGAAGAAGAAGCTAAAAAATGCGACCCGATAGGATTTGTTGCAGATGGCAAGATTTGTGACTTTATCATTGACCGTAACGGTGATGGCAAATTCAACAACGAAACTGAATTTTTAGGTGCAGAAAACAACTGGAATGAAATGATTAATCTTGACAAACTCGGCAACAATGATGGAGTTGTATCAGCAGAAGAAATGCAAAATGCCGGTGTTAAGGTTCTTGTTACAGATGTTGACGGTACGCAATCCATCGTTGATGTAGCAGATTTGGGTGTTGAAGAAATTGATTTGAGCACATATCAATCAGTAAATCAACAAATCGGCAGCGGTAACGAAGTACTCGGTGTATTCGGTATGACTATCAACGGCAAACAAACAAACGATACTTATAACACACTAGATTCTATCGACTGGTTAGACAAACACTACAGCAACATGTTTACTGACAAGGCAGAAGGCAAAGGCAGATTCGCTACTGAAAACGGTCTAGCTGAAAAACAACCCGGAAAAATGAATATTGCTCCTATCTTTGACCTTTCTGACATAAACGCATTGAGAGAACGTTTACAAGAAGCAAATAATATATTTGTTCAAGATGCAAAAATCCTCGACTCTTCTATGGAAACTGCACAAGAAACTGAAGCTCCTGTTGTAGACAACGCTGAAAATGAAGAAGAAGTTGAAAAAGAAAAAGAAAAAGAACTTCAAGCAAAATAATTTAAAATAAATAAAACAAATAAGTAGCACAAAAGTTTTGAAAATAATCGGCTTTTGTGCTATTTCTTTGTTATGAAGCGGATTAGAGGAACAGTTTTATTATTGGTTATTTTTATATTGGCTTGCAATGTTTGTTTAGCTTCTATTATACCTACTTATACAACGACTGTACCCAGAAATGTATACGGTTTTTTGCAAGTTGATAAGCCATTTGTCGTATACGAGCATCCGAACAATACCTCAAAGGTTATTGAGACTGTAAAATGGGATTCTGCCGAAGTTTTATTGAAAAATGATGCCAAGATGGATTTAGCGCAGTTGTTTGCAGTATTGGTTCCATCAAAGAATTTTGCATTTTGTTATGTTATGGATGAGGAAGATGGTTGGTTTCAAATACTTTACAATAAAGAGCAAAATAAACTGGGCTGGGTGAAACCTGATAAGCCCGATAATTTTTGGTCATTGAAAGATTTTTATACATATTTTGGTAAAGAATACAGTCTTTATTATTTGAGAGATACGAATAAAAAATTGCGTACATTGAAGAGTGCTCCTTCCGATGAGGCTCAGTCGTTGCAGGGATTTAATGTTACTAAAAATATAAAACTTATTCTCATTAAAGGTAACTGGGCATTGGTTTCGATTGTTGATTTAGAGAGTTCTGTTCCGAAGACCGGCTATGTTAAATGGCGAGATTCGGATGGAGTATTGTATCTTTTCCCAAAGATGGATTAAATATAGTCTGTTTAGCCGATGTAATCTCTTTCATAAAGGTTAAAATCATCATGTAGAAAGGGGTTATCATGAAGAACAATGATACTATAGCCTTGGATAAGAAGTTTAACTTTATGGAGATTGTTGCAAATCAGCACCCTGCTATTAATTGTTGGATCGTTTTGAATGCATTGGCGATAATTGCGCTGTATGCTTTTATGTAGTATCTAAGCTGAGTTTTGAGTAAAACTAAAAAAGACAGAATAAATTGGTTCTGTCTTTTTTAGTTATTTGATTAAGTGGATTCTGGCTGTGTTTATTTATTGGCATCAAGCATTTGTTTGATGCCGTCGACTGAGCTTAGTATACCTGTAGCTTCGTAGGGCATATAGACAACTTTGTTATCTTTGCCTTCAACCATTTGTTTAAGTGTCTCGAGGTATCTGACAGCGATGAGATATTTATCCGGTTGACCGTTGTCTTTAATGGCATCAATAGTCATTTGGATAGCTGCGGCTTCTGCTTCTGCTTGTTTAATCCTTGCTTGAGCCAGACCTTCTGCAACCAGTATGGCTGCTTGTTTCTGACCTTCTGCTTTATTAATTTGAGATTCTTTTTCACCTTCAGCTTTAAGTATTGCCGATTTTTTCAATCCTTCTGCTTCAAGTATTGCCGCACGTCTGTCTCTTTCTGCTTTCATTTGTTTTTCCATTGAACTTTGAATATCAGTAGGCGGGATTATGTCTTGAAGCTCTACGCGGTTAACTTTCACGCCCCATTTGTTTGATGCTTCGTCTAATATTGTTCTCAATTTTGCGTTGATAGTGTCTCTTGATACAAGTGTTTCATCAAGATCAAGTTCACCGATTATATTTCTCAGAGTTGTCTGAGTCAATTTTTCGATAGCTTCGGGCAAGTTTTGAATTTGGTAGACCGCACTTTTGGGATCCATAATTTGAAAATAAATCAGTGCATTGATTGCGATTGAAACGTTATCTTTTGTGATAACGTTTTGACGCGGGAAGTCGTAGACCGATTCTCTAAGGTCGATTCTGTTCTTTTGAAGATAATAAGAATAAAATCCGCCATCAGGGCCTTTTGTTACTTCTTTCCAGGCAATCGTTCTTGGTACTTCCAAAAAGGGGAATATATAGTGAAAACCGGAATCCAGTATACGGTCAAACTTTCCGAGCCGTTCGATAATCATAACTTCTTGTTGTTGTACAATTTGTATTCCTTTGATAAAGAAAATTACCACGAGGATAATCAGTGCAATAAGTAGAATCATTTTGTCTCCGTTTCTATATTTTTTCTACATACATTATGATGCTTTCAATTCTAATTATTTTAACTTGCGAATCTTTTTCAATTTCGGAGCCATCAATAGATTTTGCTTGCCAGGTTTCTCCGTATATTCCAATACGACCGCTTTCTGGTGTTATTTTTTCCACGACGACAGCAGTCTGGTTTTTATATTTTTCATCAAATTCACTACTTTTATCGGTTATTTTTTTAATAAGAATCGGACGCAAAAATATAAGACAAATTGCTGAAAACAGCGCAAAAATTATAACCTGAACGCTAAAATTTCCGCCCAACCAAGCAGTCAGTGCGCTTATTAATGAAGCGAGACCCAAGTTTAAAAAGAAGGTCGTCGGGGTAAACATTTCAACTATAAAAAATATTATTGATACAACGCCCCAAATTTGCCAAAGTTCCATAAAAACCTCATTATTAATAAACAAAATGATTATACACATTTTTTTGTTAATTGGCAATTGTAGTGTAGCAAAAGTTTTTAGGTTATTTGGATGTTGTTTCTTAGTTTGTTTGTTGCGTGAGTTGTCTTCTGACGAAATAATTTTCATCATTTAGCAATATATCTTTGTAGCGGGATAATTTATCATCAATTTTAGCGTGTGAAATTATTTTTGCGCACTTTTCTCTTATCGTGTAGTCGTCAAAGTCATATGAATTTTCTATTATTGTTTGAATTGCTTTTTGGTCCTTAAAATACCCCATAACTGCTATTGCTTCAAGATACCAGAAGAGTTTAAATATTTTTTTTGAATAAATATAGCCTCTGTTCCTTCTGTTCATTGTTTTTGCGTCATGTATTACTTCAAGTGTCCTTTCAAACAATAAGTTGAAAAAATATTCCTGAGCTTTTATACAAGGAAGTACTTCGATAATCAGTCTACATATATTCGGATTCATATCTATAACTGCATCCAAAAATGTTTTCAAGAATTCTGTTTTTTGAAAGAATACATTGAAATTTTCATTTTTCAAAAATTCATTTATTTTAAATGCTGCAGCTTCTCTTATTATGCCGTGGTGGTTAGTAAGGTTTGAGAGCAAGAGTTCTGCTTCTTCTTGTGAATTTATTTGTTTTAAGCGCAAGATGCATATTTGTTTTTTTAGGTCGTTGTCGGTTTTTATTACGTCTATAAGCTCTTGATGTGAAAACGGTGCTTCACAAAGTTCATAGGCTTTTTGCGTGTTTTTTATAATATTTTCGTAATCATTCATAAAAAATATCCTACCTACAAATATAGCATAACCGGTAATTAAAAAAATGAAAAAACGGTTTAACTTAATATTGTCAGAGCAAAGTAACTTTTAGACATTATAAACGATATGCACGGATACTTTTGTTAGTATAATAAGCCAAGGAAAGGAAATTAAGGTGAGAGATTTTATTAATTTTATGAAAGAACTTTTTATGTTAAAAAAATATGATGATACGATGGTCGGATTGTCAAGTTTTAAAAAAGCTAAACAAGTTCCACCGGTTATTGTACGTCCGAGAAACCCCAAAGATGTAAAGCTTTCGGATTTGATGAGACGTGCTTAGTAGCTGCTGTGTAATTTTTTTTAATCGTTCATGTCATAAAGATGGCATTTAGCAAAATGAGTATCAGAGAATTTTATAAATTCCGGTGCGATATTTTTACATATGTCCATAACAAGCGGGCATCTTGTGTGAAATTTGCAAGCAGATGGAGGATTTTTGGGTGACGGCAAGTCGCCATCAAGCTTCATGTAACCGGTTTTTGCTCCAACTGACGGGACAGCGGAAATTAGTGCTTTTGTGTACGGGTGTTTGGGTGAGTCAAATAGTTCTTTAGAACTGCTTGTTTCAACTATATTACCCAGATACATCACTGCAATTCTGTCTGAAATATATTTAATGACGCCTAAATCGTGCGAAACAAACAGAATTGTAAGATTTAATTTCTCTTTCAGGTCGATGAGCAATTTAATAATTTGTGCCTGAATACTCACATCCAGTGCGCTAACCGGTTCATCTGCCACGAGAAAATCAGGCTCCAGTACCAGAGCTCTGGCGATAGCTATTCTCTGTCGCTGCCCGCCGGAGAATTCATGCGGGTAACGGGTTAGGGAATCTTCGTCTACACCGGTTAAATTAGCTATTTTGAGTATTTTTTCTTTTATTGTCTTTTTGTCTTTGATGCCGTGGATTAGTAGCGGTTCTTTCAATATATCAAATATTTTCATCCTCGGGTCAAGACTGGAGTAGGGGTTTTGAAAAATCATTTGCGCTTTTCGTCGAAAGGATTTTAGCTCTTTGTTCGACTTATCAAGTATATTTTCATTTTCATATAAGATTGTGCCAGAAGGTTCGATGAGTCTTAATATCGACTTACCCAGAGTGGATTTACCGCAACCCGATTCGCCGACCAGTCCCAGTACTTCTCCTTTGTATATGTCAAGTGAAACATTATCCAGTGCATGGATATATTCTTTTGTGTTGTTCAAAAAATCTGATTGAACAGGATAGTTCATACTCAGATTTTTAACTTGTATCAGTGGTTCCCTATTTAGTGATTTCTCCATAAGAATTATTATAACTTATATTTTCTGTTATTAATATGCTCGTTTGATTAATTTTTTTATATTTATACCGATATGAAAAAAATTGTTACAATGACAACAATTTTGTATCTTATTCATGTTAAAATTCTGGTATGCAAAAACGAAAAATAGCATATATAGTAGTTCTGGTTTTAGTAATAATCGGTTGTTTGTGGGCATTCATCTCCGCCGGTATGATTACGCGGAGTTTCAAGAAAGAAATGCTCTCAGATGCCGGTCAAAAACAAGAACTCAATATTAAAAATCTCGTAATTACCGAGACGAAAGAAGATAAAAAGTACTGGGAATTGTACGCAGAAGACGGCTATTATGACAGTGTTAATAAGGTCGCAATTTTGTACGATCTTGTCGGGAATTTTTATGATAATGATAAAGTAGTACTTAGTATGAAATCTACTAAGGGTACATTTGATGAAAATTCCAAAAAAGTTGTGCTATACGATGATACCTATATTATCTACAAAGATGGGACAAATGTTACTGCGGATCGCTTTGTATGGAAGGGTAAGGATGAGGATATTACGGCTCAAGGTAATGTTGTCATAAGAAAGTATGCTGAATTGCGGACATTTAGCGATAAAGCCGTTTTGAGCAATAAACAAACTCAAATAAAAATTATTGGACGTTCTAAAACTGAACTTTACAGCAAGGGGAAAATAAATGAAAAACATTAAATTGTGGATATCAATATTTATGTTGTTGGCGATTTCAACAGGATTCGTGTTGGCTAATGATCTGTCAATAAATGCTGATAAACAATCGTTTAAAATGGAAGAAAACAAGGCAAAATTTGAGGGTAATGTAAAGGTTCAATACGAAGATATAACTGTTTCTAGTCCTCGAGCTGAAGTAAATATTGACCCGCAAACCAAAAAGCTTACTGATGCGATATTTTTTGATCAACCCTATGTTGTTGAGGTGAAAAAAGGTAAAACTAACGAAATAAAATCTAACATAATAAAGATGTCATTGTTGAACAAAAAGATTAAAGCGGAAGGCAATACGCAAACAACAGTCACCGAAAATATGCAGCCGACAGTAATAATCAACGCTGATGAACAGGAATATGACACAAATACCAAAGTTTTAACCGCAAAAGGTGGGGTAATAATTTATTATAAAGATGTAGAGACATTCTCCGATACAGCGATTGCAAATCTTGATAAGGATGGGAATTTAAAGAAGCTTACTCTATCGGGTCATGGCAGGTTAAAACAAAAAGACAGTGTTATTACTGCAAACAAATTTATATATGATGCAGCCAAAGAAGAAGCTTATGCAATAGGAAATTCTCACTCAGATGTGAATCTTGACGGAACAAAAGTCAAGGTATGGGCATATCGTCAACAATATAACAAAAAAACTAATACCCTTATGGCTAATGGTTCAGTCAGGGTAATATATAAGGATTATGATGCAAGAGGTCCCAAGGCAACAGTGTATCCTGATCCGAAAACGAACAAATTTAATCAAGTCGTATTTGTAGGTCGTTCAACTATAGTTGAAACTACCCGCAGCATAACGGCGGACAGAATAAAAATGTTTTTGAATCCTAAAAATTTCTTTGCTGAGGGTAATGTAAAGACTGTAATAAGGAACGTACAAGGTCAAAAAAATGCATTATAGTGCAAAGGTATTAGTCAGACTAAAGCCTGATGTTAAAGATTCAAAGGCGAGGGTTTTGGAGAGTGTAATTGAGCGAAAAGATTATGCTCAGGCACCCGTTTGTCATTGCGGCAAGTTTTATCAGATAGAAATTGAGTCGCAAAATTTAATCAGTGCTGAGCATGCTATTGAACAGATTGCCCGTGAAATATTGGCTAATAGTGTAATAGAGTGCTATGAAATTTTATCTTTGGAGGAAGTAAGCAATGAAAGCAGGGATTATAGTTTTTCCGGCAACTAATTGCGATGCCGATACCAAAAGGGCTTGTGAATTTTTTGGTTGGAGTGCTGAATACATTTGGCATAGTGACGAGATAAAAAAACATTATGATGTAATCTTTTTACCCGGTGGTTTTTCTTATGGCGATTATATTAGTGCCGGACGGATTGCAAAGTTCTCGGCTGCTGTTGAGACTTTGCCGCTTAGGGATAGTTTGATCGTTGGTATATGTAATGGTTTTCAGATACTTTGTGAAAAAGGGTTGTTAAAGGGTGCGCTTACGGATAATTTAAGCTGTAGATTCTTGAGTGAACCTGCAAAGTTGTATTTTCAAGATGAGATTATTACTATTCCAATTGCTCATCGTCAGGGGAATTATACTGTTGATGATTTGCCTGACGAGGATATTTTTCTGAAATATGTAAACAATAAAAACGGTTCTGATTATGATATTGCAGGTATTTACGATAGAAAAACGCGGATTATCGGTATGATGCCGCATCCGGAGCGAGCTGTTTTTAAAGAAACCGGTTTCATTGACGGTAGGAAGATATTTGAGTTTATTAAGAATGAATGTTGATTTTTTAGAAAAACTAAATTTGTCGAAGGATGATTATTTATACATAGAAAAATCTTTGGGTCGGGAACCAAATGAGCTGGAACTATGGCTGTTTTCTGCCATGTATTCCGAGCATTGCGGGTATCGGCATTCCAAGGAGTATTTAAAAAAATTGCCTCGTAAAAATGCTGTTTTCTACGATGAAAACGCCGGTGGAATAAGGATTGGTGAGCATGCTGTTTTGTTTAAAATGGAGTCGCACAACCATCCCAGTGCCATTGAACCGTTTAATGGCGCTGCAACAGGTGTTGGCGGGATAATTCGGGATGTGTTGGCTATGAATGCGCGGCCGATATTTTTAGTGGATTCGTTGAAATTTGGCAAACTGGACGATAACAAGACTAAGTATATATTTGAAGGGGTTATAGACGGTATTTCGTCTTATGGAAATTGCATCGGGGTTCCTACGCTCGCCGGTGAGTGCGATTTTGATCTTGCATATACTGACAACCCGCTTGTTAATGTTATGGCAGCAGGAATTGTAAAATATGATGAGGTGAAATTTTCTGCTGCAAAGCCTGACAGGTGTATTGTTTTGTTGGGTTCTGCAACTATGAAAGACGGTATTGGCGGTGCAAGCTTTGCATCTAAAGATTTAGATCAGGATGATGCTGATAATAAAATATCTGTCCAGATTGCTGAGCCGCTTATGGAAAAAAAATTGATTGAAGCCACTTTGGAAATATTATCCTCTAATCTTGCTGATGCTTGTCAAGATTGCGGGGCTGCGGGGATTCTCTCGTCTACCTCAGAAATGGCCGCTAAAGGCAATTGTGGCATCGAATTGCATTTGGATAGGGTGCATGTTGCTCAGGAATATATGTTGCCATATGAGATTATGCTCTCTGAAACTCAGGAGAGGATGATGTTTTGCGTTTTGGAGGAAAATATTGAGCTTATTAAACGGATTAGTGATAAATATGAAATTCCGTTTACGGTTATTGGAAGAACGCTTGAGCAGAAGGTTTACCGTTTATACTGGCATGACAATGTCGTGGCAGAACTGCCTCCTAAATTGCTTTCTGACGCGCCTTTTGTCCCTGTTAAGAGGGATTCGGCTAAAAAAATTAAAATTGAGCCTGCAAAAACCTCTGCTAATTTGTCCAGAGAAAAAATCATCAGTCTGGTTTGCAATCCTTCATTTGCAAGTAAGGAGTATATTTATTCTCAGTACGATTATACCGTTGGTGCTAGAACTGCAATTGCCCCGTTGGATAAGGGGATTGGGGCTGTTTATTTGCACGAAGAAAATTGCTATCTGGGTGTTGCTACCGAATCCAAACCTCATCAGGTTAATTTAGATCCTTATTCCGGGGCGATTAATACTGTTTTTGATGCTGCAGGGAAACTTTTTGCTGCAGGATTTCGTCCTTTAGGCATTACTAATTGCCTTAATTTTGCCAATCCCAATCAGTCTGATGTTATTTCGCAGTTTGATTCTGTAATTCAAGGGATGAAAAAAGCCTTATGTGAATTGGGTATCGGGGTTGTTTCAGGGAATGTTTCATTCTACAACCAAACTGAAAATTATTATGTCTATCCCACTCCCGTGGTATCTATGATTGGTGTGTGTGACGCTGATGGCGGTTTTATTTCAAATAAATTTACACCGAACAGTGAGCTTGTTCTAATCGGTAATATCTCTGAACATAACTTCGGCGGGCTTTATTTTAATGAGCTTTATCAGACTGATGAGACTAACTTTGAACTTGAGTTTTTGTGCCGTGATGCTATTAGGGAACTGTATCGCGAAAAATTGATTTCTGGTTGTGTGAGGGTTACAAAAGGCGGCGTCTTCGGGGCTGTATTTAAAGGTCTGCGTGAATTCGGTTTTCAAGCTTCTGAGGCTTTATCTGAGGCGGGTTGGTTTTCTGAAATGCAAGGTCGTTACGTTGTTTCTGTTTCAAATTTAAGTGCTGTATGTGGTTATTTAGATACTCTAAATCTGCCATATTCTACTCTTGGTAAAGTCTTTGGGATGGATATTAATCTTGGCGATATTTGTGTTCCGTATGCCGAGCTTTATGATTTGTATAAAAATGCTATTGCTAAAATCTTGTCGACTTAAAGACCATTGTATATTTTTGTGTACCTAGATATAGAATTACCAGAAACATGTTGCCGTCTATGTAAGTCGATTCTACATAGGATTGTGGCGGCGGCGTCTTTCTTGCAGACTTTCTAAATATTGTGTAGAATTTGTCTCTTACTCCATCACAAAAGCTCTCCCATTTCGTTTTCTTGGGTGAGGGAACATGTAACGAATAAAATCCCGGATCAGTTAGCTCTTTTTTTACTACCGGAATTATGAACTTAACTTTGCCGCTTTCTTTGAAGAATACGTAATCTCTTTCTTTTATTGTTCGGGGTGTTAATATATAATATCCTGCAGGTATTTTTTGGTTTTTAAAATACATATCTGATGAGAGTCGAAAAAGAGGATCCGGCGACCACGCATATTTTTGGTAGTCTTCGTTCTGGTATGGGTCTATGTCATGTACCAGTTCAAAATCTGGAATGTTTGCAAATTTATATAACTTTGCATAATCCTCATCTGTTGATTCTGCAAATACTCTACTTGCAATTAGTGTGCTAATTAATAATGTATAAATCAATATCTTTTTCATAATTTTATAATAATGTTTTTTTTTCAAATATCAAGCTCGGTTTGCAATATTTTGACAAAACTTTTTTTATGATATGATTGGTGTGGACAATCGATGAGAGTTGTTCCGCAGAACTGAATGGGCGGTTGGCGCAGTTGGTAGCGCATCACATTGACATTGTGGGGGTCGCTGGTTCGAGTCCAGTATCGCCCACCATTTGAAAGGCTCTTAAGGGGGCCTTTTTCTGTCCTCTCACGATTCGGATTTTCTGATGGAAAATCCTCACTGGTTCTACC
>CASEVT010000051.1 GCA_949291445.1 uncultured bacterium
ACAGAAACTATCTCAAACTTAAGCTCGGCAACTCGGGCTATATAATTTGCTTACACAACTCAGCTTTATCTAATTTGTTATTCCTACATAGCCCTCAAACAAACCTCGCTCACCGCCGTTTGAGTAAGCTTCTGTAAACTCACTACACAACGGTCGGGGGTTGGATTCAAGGTAACAACACGAGTTTGTTGGGCGTTCTGATTGGGTTGCAGGCGCGGAGTCTCTGTTGTGGTTTTGTTTAGGAACAATTCCACAACGGTCGGGCTTCGGGATTCAAAGTGACTGGACGAGTTTTTATACACATAATTTCATTACCTAATACAAAACTAAGAATATAAATTTAATTTTTATTAACCACCACAAAATTCGGATTTTTAAGTTTGTTTATGAATCCGATTCTAAAATTGGACTTTGATTTATGTTTTACTTAAAATTATTACATAATTTAATAAATCCTCTGTTTATGAGGTTTAAATCTTGTATGTTGAGGTAATGAAATGGTAGATTTATTAATAAAAACACTTATTTTGCTGTTTGTATACGTAGCAGCTTTTATAACTTATTTTGCTGTGTGTACTTTTCTTAGCACTAAAATCAAAAAATTTGTCATTAGACAAAAATATAATCAGACAAAATCCATTAACAATATCGTTTTAATTATTTATGCAAGGAACAATGAATCAACAATAGTACCGCTTCTGGAATCGCTTAATAAACAAAGTTACCCCAAAGAACACTACCAAACACACATTATTCTGGATAATTGTACTGATAATTCCTCAAATATATTGGAGTTTGTCGGTGGCGCAAAAATTTGGAGAGTCGGAGACTCCGCTCCTGTCGGGAAGGACGAAGCCGTATCTTGGCTCCTTGAAAGATTAATCTCTTTTCAAAATGTCAACGCCTTCGCTTTTCTTAATGCCGACAGATACGTTGATGAAAACTTTATCGCATCTGTTAATGCAGGATTGCAAGATGAAAAAATTATCGTCGGTTCTACCGATTATATCGTTAAAACTAATACCTTTAGAAATAGAATTAAAGCCGCCTACAACGAGTATAACAACCGGATCTTTAATGTCGCCCGCTCGCTCCTCGGACTCGCCTCCGTCGTCGATTCCGATTGCTTCATTATTAAACAGGAAGTACTTGAAAAAATTAAATGCGTCGATTTTAAAGATGTTAACAGTGAACTAAAATATACTACGCTGCTCGTCAGAAATAACTTCATACCTAAATATCTGCCAACTGTACGTACTTTCACAAGTATAGACAATTACAAAAATAAAAAACCGTCTGTCTCATTTAAGCTGGGACTATGCTGGCATTGCCTCAGTCTTCTGTTTAAATCTAACCCAAAGTTTGCAGAATTTATTGCAAACCTGCTTGCACCCAACTTCTGGATGCTATTGCTTATCTATACTTCAATCTTAATTTTTACATACAACTACTACTTCTTCTTCGACTACAGCGTGGTATTCGGGTTCGGAATCCTACTCACCGCAAGCTTCATCTTCTCTCTGTTTAGCGCAAGATTGAAAAAATCAGAAATCCCATTCCTTTTCGCATACCCGATCTATTCACTAGCTAAAATATTCCTGCATATACCTATTATAGGTAACATTGCACAGTTCTTCTGCAAAACCAAGGACGATGAAGAAACCAGAGAAATGTCCACTGTCGATGTGCTAGTTACGGACGGACAAAATGACCTAAAATGTAAACTTGATTTAGTCTCGGAAAGCGGGCTGGTCAAAGCTGTTTTTAGATTTAAAAAGAAAAAATATTCCTCTTCATCCCACATCAGAATGGTGGACGCAATTAAAGATATTTCTGACAAACTCAACGAACACGGGTTTAGAATTAAAATCTGCCAGTCTTGCGGGTATTTCAATCTCAAACTCGACGGCTCCACAAATATGGTCAAGGGCTATTGCAACAGAATGGTTGTTCAACAACTCTCCGATCTGCCAAGTGAAACAGTGTTGTGGAATACTTGTGAATGCTTCTTGCCTCAAGAAATTAACAAAATTATTGATATTAACAATTTTAGAGAATAACAATGCTTAATGACAAATATTGGCTCGCTTTTGCATCAATTGAAGAAATAGGCTCCGGTTTTATAAAAAAATTGTACG
>CASEVT010000052.1 GCA_949291445.1 uncultured bacterium
GGGTTTGAGATAGTTTCTGTACGAACGAAACATTCGGTCGAAGAGTTTCTTGGGCTCCACCCGTTCTTTGCGATCAAAGAATGGGTGATGTTTAAGTAGAGAAAATTTGCTTTAAAATAAACTCCACAAACCGTGTTGTCACTTTGAATTTATTTCAGCAGGCAATTTTGTTTAATCTTTGCGGATTTTCTGCTGTGAGTGATGATGGCAAATGTAACAAAATTGTAATAATCAGGATGAAAAATTAAAGTTTTAAGTTAAATATGCCGATAACATACATAAGAAACCAGACTAGTGAAAAGTGTGAAGCAGAATGACTTTGTCGACGGACAAAACACAATTAGCAAGCCAAATTGCGTTAGCGGAAGGCTTATCAGGGAATGAACTTAAGGAACGTGTCGCAGCCCTTGAGAAATATTCGGTTGCGGAATTAAGCGAGAAGCTTCAAACTCTTCTTAACGGCGGGGTAAAATATAACCCTTCTGTTGAACAGGATGATTGGGGTTATCTTGATGTTCAAATTTCTAAAAATAATGAATCTGAGGATGTTTTCTCTGATGAGAAAAAAGTTAAAGTTTCGACTCCTTCTGTGTTTAGGTCGGGAAAATCGGATGAGTTAAAGACTGAAACTATAGAAAAAATTAGAAATGATGCTTATCATGGGCTTGAGCTGGTAAGTTCAACGGATAATGGGTTTATTGGCAATTCTTACAATGCGCTTAAGGAATATTTGCACTCTCAATTTTCTAAAAGTGCGGTGTCAAAAGTCCTTTATTCTCAGGCAGTTAGCTCTGATCTGATGGAGTTAGCAAATAATAATAACCTTACACGTCAAGAGTATCTTGATGCAAAAAGGCAGCTTTTATATGATATTTACCCGAATATTGAAAAGGTAAGTGAATCAGGCAAAGATGAGATTCAAAAGCGGATCCAGTCGTTAAAACCTGATGAATTAAATTATTTTCAAAATATGATCCTCTCTGCACCGAATCCTAATTCGGCTAATTATGACGATTACGTAAGAGAATTTGAAGATCTTTTCAATACTGCTACTTCAGACAAAACTACAATTACTGTTTCTAATGACGGTATTATGCGCAGTAATACGGAATTCAAATCTCACGAGAAATTCAATTTGTCTCAAGATAAGGCGCAGGAGCTTATAAAGTTTGAGGAAGTTTATTTTCTTGAGCAGGGTACAAAATATGATGCAGAAAAAATTGAGAATTATTCCGATGCATATATGAATCAAGCGCTCTTGAACCAGCTTGATAAAAAAACTCAGCAGACAAAAGAACGGTTACAAAATTCTATTACAACGGTGAAGGGTAATGAGCGTTACGGTGTGTCATCTGAGGTTGCACAACATTCGCAAGAGGTTTTGAATAATGCGCTTTATTCTGTTTTGTATGACAGATGTCATAGTGAAGAGTTGGTGAATAATACGCTCAAGGCTATAGTTCCTGATAAAAATGTTGAATTTAAGGATGGACAATTGCAATTTAAGAATGTGCAAAATTCGCCTTTCAAAATTCCGATGAATTCCGCTACATTGGTAGAAATTTCTGAAAAATTACTCGAGTCGGACGGAAAATTATTGGATGAAGCTTTAGGCAACAAAACGCTTGAACAGCATGAAAACGAACTTTCTCAAAAGTATGAAGCGGCATATGGTAATAAGAATGCAACATTGTTAGCGCAGGCTTATGAAAACGATCAAACGGCGGCGGTTAAAAAAGTCCGATCTGCCGTGGAATATGCAGGCATGGGTTTGATGGTCGGAGGGATGATACTTTATCCCCCTGCGGCTATAGTCGGAGCGGCTACTGCTTCTTTTGGCGGTGTCGGAGTTGAGATGGCAGATGAATTGAGCAAGAAAAGTGTATCCGATGAAAAATTGATTCAATTGACAAAAGAACTCGCTACTAACGGCGGTTTACTTCTTGCAGGTATGGGTGCAGGTACGGTAGGTAATGCTGCTAAAACTGCACTTTTGACTAAGAATTGTCCAAAATTGATTGCTACGGTTGCCGACGTTGGAACCGACGCTACAATTAGTTTGGGTGCTGATCTTATGCTTACCGGAAATATCGACCTTAAGGCTGAAGGTTTTTCTCAAATTATGTCGCTTGTTACCGGTCATCTGGTCAGGACTAAGAAGGTTAATGCCGGTAACACTCAAACTGATTTTAAACATTCCGTTCTTGCTCATCCCAAAATTGCTGATATAAAACTGTACAACGAATTGATAAAAATTAAGGATAAGAGCGGAAAACCCGTATTTAGTGATTTTACAATACGTAAAATTATGGATGCTTATACTAATAGCGCCAGTGCAGAGATTTCTAAGCTTAACAAAGAAATACAGGCTAAGTTTAAAGATCCTCAAGAGGCTGGTGAGGTATTAAAATCTATTGTTTATAATCCGGTAATGGTTAAAACACAAGATTTTGAACATGCAAAATTGTTATTGTCGCGCAGCAATGATCTGAATAGTTTAAAATCAACTTTTTCAAAACTTACTTTGCAAAAATACAATCTTCAAAAGGAGGCTTTGAGTATTGAGCAAGAATATGAAAAGCTCTATTCACAAAAACTTTTGATTTTTGACAACTTGCTTAATGAGGATAATGTTGTTGTGCTTAAAAAAGCGATAAAGGATAATATAAACGGAAACCAGTTTATCACTCAAAAAAATCTCAAGAAGTTTTTAGCCGACGGGTACAAGTTGTATGACAATCCGGATTTGACTCTGGCGCAAAAATCTGCATTGCTCAATTCAAGGACATATTTTAGCAATGCTATGTTGCAAGAAGTTCTTAGTGGTAATAATACACAGGCAAAAAAAGAGATATTGTCTGTTTTGAATGAGATTACGCCGCAAAATTGTACCCAAGACAGCTCATTAAAGGGATTAAACCGACTTAATCAACCTGTCAATGATGCTTTCAGAATGCAAGTTGCAGGTGAGTTCCCGATTGAATCACTACAGGCTAAATTTAAGCAGCTGGATGGTTTGAGCACTACTAATCTTTCTTTGCTCTCAAAATTGGGTAATGAAATAAAAGAAATTGAAGATCCTACAATTAAAGAAATTGCGCAGGACAATTTGAGCAAATTGATGGATTGTATGCGCAACGGTGATGAAAATACCTTTGACCAACTGCAATCAACCGAAGAACTGGTTAACATTTATAAATCTTTTTGTGAAAAATCCGTACTACCTGCAAATGTACAAAATTACTATGATTATTTGAAAAAAGAATATCCGGACAAGGCACTTCGGTTTGAACAGCTTTTAGACGGTTCTGTAAAGCAAAAATCAATTTTGCAAAAGATTAAAGAAAAATACATCGGTCCCAATGCTTTGGAAAGCTTTGACAGTGAATTGGCGCCGGTTTTAAGAGATTTTAAAAATGACAAAAAGTTTGAGCCGATGAAACAATGGGTGGCTAAATATGCCACTACCAGACCTGATGAGGTGAATAAGGTTTATGAAAAATTTTACCTCTTAAAGCTTCCTGAAAAAACTGCACAACTTTGTCGAAATATTTCAGATGATTTTGGCACCAAGGTATTTTTAGGTGATTCGGATAATACAGATGTTTTGCAATACGTTTATAACGAGCTTTTTGAATGGAGAAAAAGCAGCGGCGGAAAATGTGTTGTACCGGATGTGTTGGACCTTTCAAAGATCAAGGAATATTATATCGACAAGTCGTTAAAAGCTAACGGTTATTATGATGAGGTTACAAACGGCGTTTACATTGACGGGGACAAATTACCTGATATTAAAACTATTGTACGCCATGAAATTATGCATGCCAATGTCAAGCCTCAAGCCGATGTGTCAACTGATTTTGGGGCTGTTGAAGCCAGTGAAATATTCGTTCATAAAAAAGCCTATGACAAAAACGGTAATGCTATTCAAGTAGTTGATCC
This sequence comes from uncultured bacterium, assembly GCA_949291445.1. Lineage (GTDB taxonomy): Bacteria > Cyanobacteriota > Vampirovibrionia > Gastranaerophilales > Gastranaerophilaceae > Spyradomonas. The sequence continues at coordinate 3,943 of CASEVT010000052.1, forward strand.
TGAAAATTGTAAATATTTTGATGAATTAAAGAGCGGATTGGAGTCTGCGGGTATTGATTCAAGTTATGCATATTATGCTTATACTGACAGAAATGAGTTAATCGCCGTGGCGGCTGAGGGCGATTATACAAAATATTCCCCCGAGTTTAAGCAAGCTTTGATTAAACTCGGCATGCCAAAATGGGTATTCAAAATGGATAAGCCTGCAAATATTACCTCGACCGAACAGGTTTATTATCATAAAGATTACTCGGATAAATATATGCCGGAGCAAAACCAACGTATCTCTAAAAGTGCCCGTGATCAATATAATTCTGCCATAAATTCATTTGATGGTGTTTATGCGGATTACAATGAGTTCTTTAATATCCCGGATTGTGTACTTTCTTCTCGTGTTAAAACATTGGATGGTATCTTTGAAAAACATTACAGACAGCTTGCTAAATACGATAAAATGAAGAAAAAAGCTTTTGAAGCTGCAGACCCTCAAGTTGCTAAGGGAAAAAATCAAAAGCCGCTCTCTGCCGATGAACTTCGTCAAGAACTTTTACGTATAGATAAACTCAAGTCTGAAGCATTGAATGAGCCTTCGCTTATCCAGAAAAAAATTGAAGATTCCATCGGTGCAAGGCTTGTTATGAATGATTGCTCCAGTGAGGCTGTTGAAAAGGTCTTTCAAAAAGTTCTTAATGCAATTGATAGCGGAAAAGTAAAACTTTCAACTATTAATAACTATTGCGGCAAGGGTATGGAACCCTATTTTACTCCGCAGCAAATTGAGCAAATCTATCTACACTGTAAAGCTCAAGGATATGAACCTTATATTGTCTCTCCGATTAAAACTCCATCTGCAAGCATAGATACGGATTATGACTTTCATCCGCTCGAAGCTGAAAAACCATCAGGGTATACTACTGTTCAAATGAACTTTGTTCACAGCAACGGGTTTGTCTCTGAATTCCAAATTCGCGGACATGCCATCAATGAGCTTGCTGAAAGTGAACACATTATTTATGATATCCGTGAAGGCAAGGATATTACCAAAAAAGATCCTGAAATTGCGGCAATCGCTCAGGATGTTATACAGCTTATTAAGAAAATGGATCTCAAGGAAAATGCATACATTAAGGAGCAATATTCAAATTATTTGACAAAATGCTATGAGTACGCCAAAATCAGTGAAACTAACCCTACGGCTCAAAAACCTGAATTGCCTGAGTATATCGATCAACGGCTTGGTATCGAAAATATTATCGAGCTTCACCATAAAATTTCTGATATTAGTAATAGGGTTAAATAAAATTCTAATTTGAGGTAAAATCTATATATGGAAATTAAAAAAACTAATAATCTCGACAAAACACAAAATATACCTTTCAAAAATTTGTCAAAGGAGGGTAATGTGGATAAAATGCAGGAATTTATTGACAGTTATATAAATCGTGCCGAGTTTGAACTTTCGGATATCGGCTGGTTTAGAGAAATTTCTGAACATTATAAAAATGATAATCCGCTTCGATATGTCAATACTATCGGATTGAAGATTGAACCTGAGGATAACTCCTCATCTTCCAAAAAAAGAACGCTCAAGGCCTTTGTCTCCAACGCAAATGATCAGTATTATACTTTTTGTACTCTTAAAGAAGGCTCAAGAGATGAGATTTTACAGTTTTTGAAATCTGATGATTTTAAACCAATTTTGCAAGATTATATTACCCAATGCTCGGATAATTTCTTTATGGACGAACATTTGTGATCTTATGTAATTTTAATTTTAGGGTTTTTTATAGAGCTGTTCTTTTAAAACATCTAAAATCTCGGTTATCATATCCCGTGTGGTGTTGCCTACACGCATGACAGTTGTGGAGAAGCTTTTGCCGTCTTCTTTCATGTGCATAAGTATGGGAATATATGCTTCTGTCATTCTCTCAGGTAACAGAGACAAACCTTTTTTTGTCATCATTCCGTAGAATTCCGTTTTGCCTTTATTTGCGCCGTAGTTCGCTGTTTGTGTTGAAAAACCGTCATGCTGAACAAAGTCAGACAATGCAATTTCTATATTATCTTTTGCTGAACCCAGTTTTTTTGCTGCATTTTTAAATGCTTCTACTTCACTTTTTGTAAGCTGGTTATTGTAATTTGTTATATTTAAACCGGCTTTGAATGAGATTGGTTTTGTTTGCATATTTTTTCCTCGGTTTTTATTGACATTTGTTTTAAAACTTGTAAAAAAATTTTTTGCTATCTTGTTGATTGGTTCATATTATTCGCGTAGTTATCAATCTTTTTATTTTTGCTTTTTTATTGTACTCTTGATATAAGAAATTGAGACGGAGTAGTGGTTTATGTCAACAATAAGAATTGTTTTGATAACGGATTCTAATCAGGTAATGCCTGTTATGGTTACAATAACTTCTATTCTTGAGAATAGAAATAAATCAAGAAATTATGAGGTTTTTGTTATTGGGGTTGAACTTTCTGACGGTGAGAAAAATTTAATTGAATCTTTGAATTCAGATAACGCTTCTGTCAAGGTATTGAGCTTTGAAAATAAGTATTCTTCTGTTGAATCTAAACTGGCACATGTTAGTTCTGCTTGCAATTTTAAATTTGATATTCCGATTATTTTCAAAGATTATGACAAAATTTTATATCTGGATACTGATGTCATAGTTCAATCCGATTTGTGCTCTATATTCGATATTGATATATCAGATAAATATGCTGCTGTTGTTAAAGATATGCAGGCTATTATCACTACTGATTATGCTCAAAGAACCGGATGTCCCAATTATTTCAATGCGGGCATGATGCTTTTGAATTTGAAAAAATTAAATGAAGATGGCTGCAATGAAAAAATGATGCAAGTTAATCGAACTTACCAGGATATGTGTGTTGATCAGGATACTCAAAATCGGGTTATTGGTCACAATTGCCTTTATCTGCCACCTAAATATAACTTTATGTTAAATAATTTTATGCATACAGAAAAGGTTTTTCGAGATTTTTATCAAATTGGTGAAGATGAAAAAGTACGCCCTGAAAAGTCTGAAATAATTCATTATACTTGGCTTAAACCGTGGATGTATAAGCATTTACCGTTGGCTAAAAATTGGATGAAGTATTATAAAAAAACTTGTTTTAAAAATAAAAAACTGGATTTAAAATACATGCCCACCGATGTGTTCTATAAGAGTGACATGCACAAATATTTTTTCTCGGCATGTGAGATTAATGACAAAATTGTTTATAGGTTGGGTAAAATAAAACTATCCAGAAGAAAACAACGCAATTAGCTTTTATAAAGCTAACGAAAGTTATAGCAAATTTTTTTCTTCAGGTTTTTTTTGTCGGTATGCAAAAAAATGTTTCCTTTAAATCCGCCATAAAACCTGTATCCGCAAAAGAATATGCCGCTGCAGTCGTCCGTGTCGGCCCCAAAAAATCTGTTGCTCATCCCTGGACTTTGAATGAATCTGTCAAAGCTGATTCTGCATATTCAACAGGAATTTTTGATTGCACTTTATGTGGTATTACTGATGGTGAAAATGTCTTGATGATGCACCTTTGCCCCGATGTTCAAAGTAATCATAATTTTAGTGGTATATTTCGTTATATTGCTCAAAATATCGATTTAAAGAATCCTCAGTTACAAGGATTTTTGCTCGGTTCTCAATTGAAAAAAATTAGTGCTCAAATCTATACAAAATTTGTTGATTTTTTTAAAAATTATAATATTCCTTTTTCCGAATTTAAAATCGGACTTGAAAAAACTAATGTTGCATACGTCAAAGAGCAAGATCTATGGCTTATTTCTTCCTTGAAAATTGATAAAATGCTCAATAAATCCGTGGATTCTGAAACTATCATAAACAAAATGTTCCAAAAAAGTTCAATCTGTGAATTTGATGAAATTATTTAGCCGCTTATAACGTATATCGCTCATTTTGATTATATTGTGCAGTCTTTTAGTAAAATTTTAAACGTAGACTTGACAGTACGGTATATCCTTAATATGATGATTATACTCGCCGGAGTGGCTCAATGGTAGAGCAACGGTTTTGTAAACCGTAGGTTGTAGGTTCGATTCCTATCTCCGGCATTTCTCCTGATAGGGAGCGGCTTTATGGGTTTACCATAAAAACCAATTGCCTTTGTGGCGCAGGGGTAGCGCACTCCCTTGGTAAGGGAGAGGCCACGGGTTCAAATCCCGTCAAAGGCATTTTTATTGAAAATTAAATACGGGTAGGTGCCCGAGTGGCTAAAGGGAGCAGACTGTAAATCTGCCGTCGCGAGACTACGGTGGTTCGAATCCACC
>CASEVT010000053.1 GCA_949291445.1 uncultured bacterium
ATTGCGTAGTCTTTTGCGTTGGTTATGGTTGTGTTGTTGATGTTTAAGGTTGTTTCATTTTGAAGGTCGAACATTGTATGGTTGTTCGCGTCGATTGTTGAGGGGGTTGATGCGCCCAGGCCGTTTATGTTAAGGGTGCCGGCTGTGGTTGTGCCTAGATCTTCTTGGACGTAGTAGGTTGAGCCGTCTACGAAGTTGAAGTTGCGTTCATCCGATGAATTTTTGGTTGCTAATAAATTCAAAGCATCATAAATTTTACTACTTATAGTTATACTATCATTAGTTGTTGTTGTTGTGGAAAGTTCAATTGCACCGGCACTTGCAATTATTTGATTGTTGTAAACAGTATTTCCCACATCCTGAATTTTAATCAAATTTTGAGACAGTGCAAGTTGCAACGCATCAGAAGTAGAGTTAAGAATTTGGACTGTGACAGGAGTACCTTCATAGTTACCAATGAAATTTATCATGTTCAATGTTATTGTGCCGGTTGAAGCATTTTCAGTTGTAATTGTATCGGCAGTACCTGTGATTAGGTCGACATCAATGTTATATTTTGTTCCGCCGTTGTCGGTTAGGGAGACAAAGTTGTAGTCGTGAGTAGCATTGTTCGCAAAGTCCACAGTGACATTTTTTGCTGTAACTTTAGCGTTAATTACATCATTATATAGAGAGATTGTACCAGTTTTATCACCTGTAAGAGCCAAAGTGTAGGCATGATCGGAGGTCTCCCAGAAGTTCACCTCGCTGGAACTATTAGTATAATAAGACCCTCCAGAGATATTATCTTCAATTTGAATTTTACCATTTTTTATGGCATTTAAAGTGAATGTAGTCTTAGTCATTATTGAACCAGACGAATAGGCAGGATTTGCTACATAAATTGCATTTTGATCTTTGACACCATTAGTTTCTGTGTAGTTACCTGAGATTAATGATGTACCACTATCAGCAGTAAGCGTTATGCTGTAGTTAGTGAAAATAGCACCACCTTTAGCATATGCACTTCCAACAGAAGATGTAACTTTTGCATAGTTATTTATGAAGTTACTATTGGTAAAACTGATTCTTGCATGGCTTAATCTGTCTCTTATGAAATTGTATATTGCACCACCCAAAGCTCTATTTTTTGATGAAGAAGATGACCCAGTATATTCAGCTTGAGCATAGTTTCCTATAAAATCACCCGTGACATATCCAATCGATGCTGGACCATTAGCGTAATTATAAATTGCACCACCCTCTGCATATGTATAATTTTTGGATGAGAAACTAGTAACATAATTCCCTACAAAATTACCCACTATATTTCCAATTCCGACTGTTGAAAGCGTAAGTTCTGCAAAGTTATAAATCGCACCACCATGAGAATGAATATTAGACGAAGCATAATTGCCTATAAAATCACCGGTAATATCGTCAATCGTAACTGTTCCAATACCAGTATTATTACAAATTGCACCACCAAATGCTACAGCTGTACTAGAAGCATAATTGCCTATAAAGTCACCTTTTATATCACCAATTTCTACAGTACAATAATTGCTAACATAGCTATAAATAGCTCCACCAGCAGCATCTGCATAAGAACTGCCAGAAAAAGTATGATTGCCAATGAAGTCACCAGTAATACTCTCAATTGATGATGTGCCAATATTAGAAGAATCATTACTTATTGCACCACCGTATGCATAGGTAGAAGATGCAAAAACATAGTTACCAATAAAGTCACCAACTATATTTCCAATTGTAGCTGTACTATATTTTCCAGAATAGTTATAAATTGCGCCGCCTTCAGAATAAGAAGAAGAATAAGCGTAGTTACCTATAAAATCACCAACTAGATCGCCAATTATCGCAAAATAATTTTCAGGTGCGTAGTTACAAATCGCACCACCACGCGTATACGAAGGCGACATAACATAATTTCCTATAAACTCCCCAACTATAGTGCCAATTGAAGGAAGAGCTGTATCTAAACCAGTGTTATAAATTGCACCACCATAAGCTCTTGAATAAGCATAAGCATAATTTCCAATAAAATTGCCGCTAATAGATTCGACTGAACCTGCATTATATATTGCACCACCATGTGCATGTACATAATTGGCAGTTTCAGTCTGAGCAGCAATGAGGTGATTTCCAATAAAGTCTGCATCGATAGCTACTGAACCATCTGTACCATCACCAATCTGCCCCAAATTCGCTATTGCGCCACCATTGGCATAAGTGTAAAGATATTTTGCACTTCCTGTAGTACCTAATGTTACATTCAACTCGTTGTTTATAAATGCTCCGGTTATTTTGCTTATTGTACCTGCGTTATACACAGCTCCGCCTTGAATATCTGCGTAGGCGTAGCTTGTCCCTGTATCTTTTGTAACATTCGCTGTGGTAACGTTGTCTTTATACAAAATATTATCTATTGAAACGCTCGAGCCGGAAGGATTGTTCAATGCTGCACCGCCTATAATTTGTGTAGGTGAATCCTCTGTACCACTCGGATTAGTCGTTGTGCCAAGATCCTTTGTTTCAGTTTTTATTTCATTGAACGATAGTTCAGAATATTTATAAGATATCTGCTGCCCTACAGGGGTTGCAGGGTTGAGTTTGAATTCTAGCTTACCGTCTGCGTTCTCTTCCCAGCCATAAGTCAAGGTCTCATCACCTGATGAGTCGCCATACTCTGTTTTATTCAACGTGACTGTATAATAATGCGGGATCGTTTCTTTTGTTACGACTTCTTTATACGTCACTCCATCTTGTTTATCCGCCTCGGCTACCTCCAAGCCTGTAGTAGGATCATAATATTTTGTTACCTCCTTGACTTCATACTTCACAATCGTATTTGCAGGCAAGTTGTCAGGGTCTGAAACTGTTGTCTCGGTCAGTTTATACGCCGATTTTAAATCTGCAGGGTAATACTCAACAGGACTTGTTCCTGGAATAGGTTTTCCTGCAAGACTATCCAACGTCGGCACCAATAGTTCCGCAGGGTCACTCGACGCACCAGCTGCCAATGCCACCGTAGGGGTGAAGATTAGTAACAATACTGTAAACAAAGTTGATTTTAATATTTTTTTTACCGTAACTTCTATCTTTTTCATAAGAATACCCCATGTTTTTAACACCTAGTATTTATATCGGCACGCCTTTAGAAAAACTTTAGGATTTTTTAGGTAAGATTTACAATTCGTTACAAGAGTTGATCTCCTTAGCACGGCATTTTGATATAATCTTATTGCAAACAGGTTGGAGGTTTATTATGAAAATAGCAGTAATTTCTGATATTCACGGCAACGTACAAGCGCTTAGTGCAGTTTTGGAAGACATAAAAAAAGAAAATTGCGAAAAAATATTCTGCCTCGGCGATATCGCAATGGCAGGACCTGAACCGGCTAAAACTATTGATATTATCCGCGATTTGAACAATACTCTGGATTTTACAATTATACAAGGGAACACTGATGAGATGATCGCAAATTGCGACAATCAAATGCTCCACGTTCTGGCACAAGCTAATCCGATTATGGCAAATGCGCTTGAGTCCGATGCAGCAACTATTCCAGATGAACAAAAGGATTACCTTAGAAATCTGCCACCAAGCAAAAATGTCGGCGTCGAAGGGTTGAAAATATTGCTTGTCCACGGCTCACCAAGAAAAAATAACGAGAATATTTTTCCTAATATGAAATTGGAAGAAATTGAAGAAATTATTGAGTCAACTGATGCCGATATAATCCTTTGCGGACATACCCACGTACCTTGCGGCTACCAAACTAACACTAAACAAACCGTAATAAACGTTGGCAGCGTCGGACGCCCATTCAGCGAAACTCCTAAAGCTTGCTATGCCATAATTAACATCAATAAAGGTCAGTTTGAAGTTAAACACAACCTCGTTGATTACGACGTGCATACTGCCTCTGAACTGCTTAATAAACGAAACTTCAAAGGAGCGGACAAGTTGGCTCAAATGCTTATACACGCCACCTCAAGATACCCTCAGTAACTTAAATACTTGTCAACACCATAACCCTACTACCAAAAACAATATTAAATATGTACAAACAATAAAAAGCCGCCTATTTAGGCGGCATGTTTGTTTATATCCCCAACTATTTTTTGTGTTTTACGTGTTTTAATTAAAAAGCCGACTATTGAGGCTGATTCCAAAGAGCATCACGGATAAATTTGCTCTTTTGTGACTCAGCCGTCAATGATACATTACTCGGCGTAAATATAAATACTGTATCACCAATCTTTTGCTGGTTACCATTCAATGCGTGAGTTGCTCCGCATAAAAAATCAACTATTCTGATAGACTGTTCCTTGTCAAGAAGATGCAAGTTTAATATTATTGTCTTCTTCTCTTTTAGATGCTTAACAATCTGAACTGATTCATCATAAGAACGGGGCTCGCATACCAGAACTTCGTATCCGCGAAATCCCGGATGACTAACCACATTCGATACCGGTGTCTTCACCGGTGATGATGCATACATCGGTTCTAAAGCCAGATTGTCACTGACCGGATACTCATCCCCAATCTCATTCGCCATATCATCGAATATATCATCTCTGCTATCAAAACCTGATGTTAAAAAACCTACTATTGATTTGATTTTGTCTGAAACGCCTGCCAATGTTTTCTCCTCCCAGTATTACATAAATATTTTTCGTCCAAGTCGTATCATTGTTGAACCCTGCGCCAACGCAATTCTATAATCACTGCTCATCCCCATCGAAAGCTCTTTCAATTCGTAAGAAAAATTTTTCTCAAGTTCCGTCTTATAATTTCTCATGTCTTCAAAAAGAACCCTCAGTTCATTCTCCGGTGCTATCGGCGCTATATTCATCAAACCATCTACTTTTATGCCCTGCAAATTCACTATCCTGTCAAAACATCCGTTTAATTCCGACTTTGAAAATCCAAATTTGCAATCCTCATTGGCATTATTTACCTGCAAAAGTACATGCTGAGTTATTCCACGATTCATAGCCTCCTGACTTATCAACTCGGCTAACTTCAATGAATCTACCGACTGTATTAAGTCAAATTTTCCAACCGCCTTTTTCACCTTGTTTGACTGCAAATGTCCGATCAGATGAAACCTTGAATTTCGTCTTATTTCGTCACTAAGATTTTCAAACTTGAAAATGGCATCTTGGACCCTGTTTTCCGCGAAATCCCTCAATCCTGCATCATATGCTTCGATGAGCTTTTCTATCCCGAAATACTTTGTCACAGCGACTATTATTGGTTTTAAAGGTGCAATCTCGCTTCTTAGTTCAGATAAGTTTCTTTCTGTCTGTGTCATAGACTCTTAACTTCCCCCAAGAAACGTGTCAGTATAACTTTCCTAATTATAATAAATCTGCTTTCTCAGGACAAATTATTGTACATACCTGCCTATTTTATTTTTTTCACTACCCTCAAAACCCATGTGCACATGAGTTTTGACATGGTAGCCCATATCTTAACATTTCTTAACAATTCAACTAAAAATAAAAAAGGGCATGCTCATGGCACGCCCGCACAATTTTTATTTTTTTTACATCTTTATAGATCGTCAACCGTAACGCCACCATAGCGGATGTTGTGATCCGCAAAATTGGCATGGTCAATAGTCGGATCAAAGTCTTCCAAAAATTGCCATCCGACCTTCTTCAATCCCGTAACAAAGGGATTATCTCTTTTCTCTTCAATAGGAATAGGAGTAAGAGGACTTCTCGAACGAAGTTCATTAATTCTGTAAATTTCGCTAGAATACCCCTGATTATGGAAAAATTCAGCAGAACTCATATCCTTTATAGTCATTTGAGGAGTTTCTGTGCTTTCTGTTACACCTATTGATGCCTGCGCACTGGGCACCACCGCTAACAACCCGATCAATACTAACAACTTTTTCATAAATTATTATTACCTTTCTTACGTAATAATTATACTATATTATTTTTAGAATTTAGGCAAATCATGTTTTCTTAGGATTTATTAAAAAGTTTATTCATCATTTGCAATAAGATTCAACAACTCTTCCACAATCTGTGATTCGGGAACTTTTTTAACAATCTCACCTTTTTTAAACAAATACCCTTCTTTTATAGCGCCTGCAACCCCATAATCAGCATGTTTAGCCTCACCCGGACCGTTTACCGGACAACCCATAACTGCCACAGTAATATTTTTGTCAACAGACTCAAGTGCTTTTTCAACCTTCTTTGCCAATCCAATCAAATCAATCTGGCATCTGCCGCAAGTAGGACAAGACACAAAATTTACACCTCTTTGGCGCAACTCCAAAGATTTTAATATGGCAAATCCGGCACCAACCTCCTCAACAGGATTTTCAGTTAAAGAAACTCTTATCGTATCACCGATACCCTCAGCGAGCAAAGTACCAAGCCCCACAGCAGACTTGACCAAACCGCCTTTCAAAGTTCCAGTCTCAGTAACACCAAGATGCAACGGATACGGAACCAAACTGGATATCATCCTGTATGCTTCAATCGTGGTTAAAACACTGCTGGATTTTAAAGAAACTTTTATCAAATCAAAATCATTATCTTCCAAAATCTTTATATGTCGCATTGCGCTATCAACCATTTTTTCATGCAGCGGTTTATCCACATTCCATAACTCTTTTTCTAAAGATCCGCCATTTATGCCTATTCTAATTGGAGTTTTATTTGTTTTCGCAAGTTTTACGACTTTTTTTACATTTTCTTCTTTACCAATATTACCGGGGTTAAGTCTCAATGCATCGACACCGTTTTCAATACACTGAATTGCCAATCGATAATCAAAATGAATATCAGCGATCAAAGGTATATCAACCAGTTTTTTAATTTTTGAAATCGCTTCCGCAGCATCCTTGTTCAAAACTGCCAACCTGACCAACTCACAACCTGCATCTTGCAACATCTTTATTTGCGAAACCGTTTTTTCAACATCACGTGTATCCGTATTACACATGGATTGCACACTAACAGGAGCATTGCCGCCTATTCTTACATTGCCGATTTGTATTTCTTTGCAAACTCGTCTTCTTATCATTCCTCAATGATATCACTCATAAAAAAAGATAACAAACAATAAATAAAAAGGTTACTAATTCGATGTTTTATTAATATCATCAGGCAAATATCTCAAAAGATATGAAAGAACGAAAGGTATAGCAGAAATAATCAAAAGTGTGCTGGGGATTGTTATTTTTTCAGCAACAAATCCTATAAGAGGAAGCATAACACCAACAATCCCCCAACTAAAACCACCAATAAATCCTGAAATCATGCTCTTGTATTTTGGCATGGTTTTTTGAGCCAACACCATATTTACAGACATTGAAAGCATTGTAACGAAACCGATAACAACGAACAAAATAAAAGACATTACAGGATAAATTCTCACACTGAATAAAAACAGAACAGAAAGAAAGAAAGGAAGAATCAACGAAACATAAAATATATTTTTATACCCCACAACCTTTTCAAATTTAGAACTCAAATAAGTTCCGATAGCACCGACGGTCAGAAACAAAAACATGGCAGCCCCGATTTGAAGAGGGCTATAACCCATATCCTTCCAGAAAAACGGCAATAAAACACTAAAACCGGAAGTAATAAGTGATTTCAAAGCAGAAACCATAATTAACAGGCGAACGGTTTTATTTTTCAAAATATCAAACAAAGTATTTTTGAAACTATTTTTATTTTCAACAAATTGTTCAGGTCTAACCCTCGGGACAAAGAGAAAAACGCTAAATGCGAACAATATACCGAAAACAGAAGCCACAGGCAAATGCTCAAGCCCCAATGTTCCTGTAATACCGGATGAAACAACAGGTCCCAGAGAAAAGCCTATAGTCCCTGCCGCAATAAAAATGCTCATATCTTTTGCAGTATTGTTACCGCTATATCTCACAATCAATCCCGTAGCCTGAGGATGATAAAACCCGACCCCCAATCCGCCAACTACAAGACAAAACGCGAGTTGATAAATATTTTCCACAATACCTGATAAAGAGAGAAAAGTGGAAGACATTAACAACCCCCAAAAAACAAAAAAACGTTTTCGCCATTTGTCCGCAAAAAAGCCAAAAACAGGCTGCATCATTGATGAAAACAGCTGTGCAACACTCAATGCACAAGCAGCGACAGTCAAAGTCACCCCAATTTTTGCGACAATAAACGGCAAAATCGGATTGATAAATCCGGAATAACAATCAGTTATTCCATGTCCCAAAGCCAGCCAGTTTACGGCTTTTTTATTTTCACGTAACGATTTATTTTCAGAATATTCCGTCATACTAATGTTTAAAATGTCTAATTCCCGTAGATATCACAACAATATTATACTTATCCGCCAAAGCAGCCACATCGTTATCCTTAATACTACCACCCGGCTGAATTATTCCCGCGATCCTGCACTGAGCAGCAGCCTGAACCACTTCTATAGAAGAAATACAATTATCAGAAGCGGCGACAGCATCCTTAGCACCGTCACAAGCCTTATTTAACGCAATCTCCATTGCATCAATTTCAGCCGTTTGCCCTGCACAAACTGCCAATGTCTTAAAATCTTTTGCAATAACTATAGCATTGGTTCTGGAATGTTTGACAACCTTCCAAGCAAACACCATATTTTCAATCATTTGAGCATCAGGCTTAGTTTTTGTTAAAACAGAAAAAGTATCTTTATCCAGCTGTTTTTGATCCGGTTGTTGAACGAGCGCCCCAAACGGGGTAATCTTTACTTCTCTTGATAATATTGAATTATACATTCTCAAAGGGGTTTTGAGTCGAACGAGTTTAAGATCGTCCTTTTTTGACAAAATATCCAACGCCTCAGGCGTAAAATCAGGCGCAATCAATATATCAAGAGCCGACTCGGCTGCATGTTTTGCAATTTTAGCGGTAACGGATTGTGAAAAAGCGACCACGGCCCCGAACGAACTAATCGGATCGCAATCAAATGCCTTCATATAAGCTTCCTCAATATCTTTGCCTAGTGCAACACCGCAAGGGATTGCATGTTTAACAAAGGCAACCGCATTAACATCATAAAATTCACACGCAATACTTAATGCAACATCCAAATCCAAAAAATTGTTATAAGACAACTCCTTGCCATCTAAAACTTCATAATCAAGATTTTTTTCAGACTTATAAAGGGCAGCCTTTTGATGGAGATTTTCACCATGACGCAAGTCTTTAATTTTCTGCACAAAAAGTTTCTCAATATTCGCATCAAAAAGCATATTTTTATCTTCGTTATTTTCCATAATATCCTCAACAAATTAATTTAATAGAACATAATAAGACTATCACAAAGTTAATTTTAATTCTCAAAATAACGCAGCCTTAAGCAACGCAAATCACACAAAGAACAATCCGCGTAATATATATATACCCGCATTTAACAACCTTTAAATTCTGAAAGATTAATGTTAAAATTGCGACGGAGGGCAAATGCTAATTCAAGGTAGCGCAAGAAGCAACAGGGCTGATATGCTTCTTCAAAAGTATCTGTCGTTGGTTGAATCGGGAATCAGTTCGGAGAATATTCTGGTACTGGTACAAAATCCCTATAAAAAAACTCGTTTTATAAACGGGGTACTGGACAGCAAAAAGATAAATTTTCTTGAATCACCACAAATACATACCTTTTTCGGGCTGGCATATAACACAATTAAAGAAAACTGGGCACTGATAGAAAGCGCAATCGATTATAAAACGAGCACGATAAGACCGCATTTGTGCGGGCTTGAAATATCAGAAATGCTTATGAAAAGTGCGATTAAGGAAGCCGGATTTGAGGATTACAACTCCAAAATAAATCTTTTGCACCAATTATTCAGAAGGATTTCTCTGATTACTCAAAATGAATTATCCGATGAAGAAGTAGAAGCCCGCTCAAAAATACTAAACGAATCTTTCGCAACCGATGCAAAAAAAGCAATTGAAATATTTAAGCGAAAAACAATTGATTACAGGGCATTTGACTACTTGAGACAACTGAGTATATTTTCTTTTTTCTACAAAAAATATCCCTACTTTGAGAAAATAGAATACCTAATCGTTGATGACGCTGATGAAATAACCAATGCAGAATTTGAATTTTTAAAATACCTAAAACCGCAACTAAAAGATTTTTATATAGGCTACGACCGAGAAGGTGCATCACGTATAGGATTTTTAAATGCAGACCCGAACATGCCCGAAAAGCTCGAAAATCTTTTTCAAAGTGAAATAAAAAATCTAGACAATATAAAATTTGAACCGCTCAATGTGGAACATATGTCATTTGCCAGACGACTTGAGATGGTCAATGCAGCAATAGAAAAGATTGACAATCTTGTAAAAAGCGGAGCAAAACTCAATGAATTTGCAATAATAACCCCTTGTACCGATTCTATTTTAAAATTTTGTATAGATGAAAATTTTAAGAAGAATAAATACCAATTTATCTCCGGCAGCGAAAAGCTTATTGAAACCCCGTTCGTAAAAGCAATAATAACAATCCTGAAGCTAACTTTTACAAAAAAAGAAGTAAACATATTGCAACTGCGCTCAATCCTGTGCAAAATGCTAAAAATTCCGGTCAAATACACACTGGAATTTATTTCAAAATACAACGAATGCAAAGAGCTTGATTTTTCTACCATTACAACAGATTGCGAACAACTAAAATCGCTGGAAGAGCTAATCTTCCAAAATAATGAGCTCTCCTTGTACAATAGAGCACTGAAAATATTTCATATACTTTTCAATCCGGAATACACGGAAGAATTGGAAAAGATAAATTTCTTTTTAAAACAACTTAAAGACTTTGACGAAATTTTTTCACAACAGGATGAATTAAAACAAAAAGCCATACTAACCCAGCTTGAAAATTCAATAATCTCAGAAAATCCCCCCAATGCAACCCAAATTAATGATGATTTTTTAATAATCGCAACCGCACAAAAAATTATTGATCTCGGAATAAAAAGAAAATACCATATCTGGCTTGATGTCACGAATCCGGAATGGACAAAAGAGGATACAGGGACATTGTACAACTCCTGGGTATTTCAAAAATCCTGGAACGAGCAGGAATTTACCTACGAAAGAAATATTGAACTTGCACAAGATAAAACAAAACGCCAACTCAGAAAATTAGCACTATTAGCCGAGAAGAAGATTTTTGCATTCTCCAGCCTGTTTGATACAAACGGAATTGAATCCACATCAGGCATAGAGAAATATTTTAAATACGAAAAAAAACCAATTGCACCAAAGTTCAATTTTGCCCCAAGACCGGACCAAGAACCGGTATTGGAATATGAAACAGGACACCTCGCAATCTCAGCCGTACCCGGAGCAGGAAAAACAACAGTATTGCTCGCATTAGTGCTGAAAATGCTTTCGAAAAGAATTAATCCCGAAAACATATTCGTGCTAACCTACATGGACTCAGCCGCAAAAAATTTCAAAGAACGAATAAAACAACTCTGTCCCGACCTAAATTCCCTACCGAACATATCTACTATCCACGGACTTGCATTGAGAATTCTAAAGGAAAACTCCAATTATGCAAAAATAGGATTAAATGCAGACTTTGAAGTATGTGACGAATCTCAAAGACAGGGCATAATAAGAGAAATAATCTCAAAACTCGGTTATGAACAGGATGAGTATGAAAAATACGAAAAAGCAATCTCCACCGCAAAAATTTTTTGCATAGATAATTTCAATAAGACTATCTCACCCGAAGCTAAAAAGTTCCTCAAATTATACAATTTATACAACAAATCGCTTCAAGAAAAAAACACTCTGGACTATGACGACATGCTAACCTACAGTGTAGAATTGCTGGAAAACAACCCCGATGTTCTGGACTACTACACGGACATTTGCGGCTATATTATCGAAGATGAAGCACAAGACTCATCTTATATACAGCAAAAACTGATTTCACTTCTCAGCAAAAAACACAAGAATCTAATCCGATGCGGAGACCTGAATCAATCAATTACAACAACCTTTACAAACGCAGACAGAGAAGGATTTCAAAACTTTATTAAAAACTCAAATGCCATAATAATGAATTACTCTCAAAGGTGCAACAAAGACATTTTTGAACTGGCAAACTCACTTATAGATTACTCGAAGAAGAACAAATTTTTGCAAAATGCCTTCTATGATTCAAAAATGATGGAAGTAAAAGGGAAAAATCCGAATAACCCCAATGCAGTCATTGCCTTAACGTTTGAGGATTATAAATCAGAACGAGACTACATAGTCGAACAGATCAGAAAAATCTACACAAAAAACAAAAAAGCTAACATAGCAATCCTGACCAGAAGCAATCTTCAAACTTCTCTATACGAAGAATATCTAAATAGTCAGGGGTTTTCAGTAATAACAAGAACTGACGCACTGGAAAACCAACCAGTCTTTCAGCTTATATATAATATACTAAAATTTTGCGAACACCCCTGGCAAAACGAAAATGTACTGGAAATAGCAAAAACACTTACCCATCAGCACATCCAAACATTCACGCAAACAGATATTGACTACATAAAATCCAACACAACCCCATTTATACTACTTGAAAATGATAAATTCGAAAGCCTAAATCTTACGCAACTTCATTGGGATCTAAACTACTGGCTGGACAACTCATTTTTAGATATTTCACAACTTGCACTAAAAATAGGAACCTACTACTACACATCAGAAATAGAAAAATCTAATGTGTACGTCATATTTGGACTACTTAAGCGTTTTTCAGCAGAAAACAAATCCAATACACTTGAAAAAATAAAAGATCAATCAAAACGCCCCGGACAGTATAAACTTTTTGAAAATGAAAAGAACAAAGAAGAAGAATCGGAAAAAACAATAAAAATAATGACCTACCATAAATCAAAAGGTGATGAATTTGATTATGTTTTTATACCTGAATTATCAAAAGAGATTTTACCGCTAAGCAAAGAAGAAATAAAAATAAAAACCAATCAAAGATTCATTGAACACATAAAAAGCCTTAATTCAAAATACAAATTACCAACAGAAGAAGATTTGCAAAAAGCACAAGCACACGAAAACCTTCGACTAATTTATGTGGCATTTACACGTGCAAAAAATTGCCTGTATATAAGTTGTGCAAAAAAATATAAAAAATATTCAAAACTAAAAGATACAAAAATCTCTGAATTGTTTGAAGAACTTCTTCTCACAAACAAGGAGGCATTATGATGAATAAAACTTTTACAATAAATATGCTCAAAACATTTAAAGAATGTCCGCAAAAATATGAATTTTTGTATCTAAAAAAAATCCAATTGCCGGAAAGCGCAAAAAACACAACCTCAGGCAATAATATCCACAACTTGATTGATTTTTATCTTAAAGGGCAAGAAATCAGAAAACTGGAAAACAACTTGAACAGTGAAGAAAAACAGCTCTGGAACAACTTTCTCAACCTAAATTTACAAAACTGTATAAAAAGTGAATATCCATTTTACGTAAAAATAAACGAAGACTGGCTCACAGGGAGAATTGACGCATTATTCAAGGCAGAATCCGGCTACTACATAGCAGACTGGAAGACCGGTAAATTCCGACATACTCCAAATGAACAGTTTCAGACACATATCTACCTGTATGCAATCTATAATATTTTAAATTTAAAAAAGGAAATCAATTCATACTCGAACCTTAGTATGAAATATTTCATACTGAAAGATGAGTCTGAAATCCTTGTAAACCTTGATAAAACACTTTATAATCAAATTGATGGTAACTTAAAAAAAACTATTGGGGAGATTCAAGAAGGAATGTTCAAAAGGAATATTACTGAATATTGCGATTGTTGTCCTTACAGGAGTTTTTGCCATTATAACAATTAGAGAAATAATTGTTTTTACAAACTAATGACATTTTAAAATAATATGCTATAATAGTAGTAGAAGTAAAAATCTCTTGAAAACAGGTATTACGCCTTAAATAAAAAATCGGCAGGTGCTCAATGAAATTATTCGGAAAGTATCTAAGTTTAATTTTAGCAGTTTGTCTATCCATGATAATATGCAGCGGATGTTCAAACAAAAAGGCAGTTGTTGTGAATTTAAGAAGCGGAATAAGCCAACCTGTAGTGATAGACCCGAATGCACCGGCAGTAATAGGCAGAGTCGTAAAGTTCGGAAAGAAGGAGACACAAGACTTCGGACCCAGTTTCGAATTTGACAAACTTAGAAGATAACATAATTTTAATTTTCATAAAAAAAAATTGAAAAACAACAAAAAAAGTGTTTAAATTTGCACGGGTTTGTATTACTATATCTCTACATCTATACACAAAGGAGCCGATATGAATTATACCCACGGAAGTCTCGAAAACGAGATATTAAAGGCCATCTGGCAAATAGAGGACAAAGAAGAAAATGACGTTTCTGTAACAGAAATACAGGAGCTTATCAATAAATCATCAAAAACAGACAGAGCATATACTACTGTCAAGACTGTTATGGACAGATTGGTAGAAAAGAACATGCTCGTACGTTATAAACAGGGTAAGAAATTCTTGTATAAAAGTGTTTCATCCCGTGATGAAATGGCGCAGAAAGCAATCAAAAAACTTATGGGTCAATACTTCAACAATGATGTACGTTCATTAATGAAAGCGTTAGAAAAAGAATACCAGCTCGTGTAGTTTGAAGGAGAACACAAGCTGTGATTGAAAAGATAAATAAATTTTTACAAAATCTTCACAGCCTGAGTCTACAAGAAGAAGAACCAGAACAAACAATAGCAAATAAAGATTACACAAATGAGCGTAAACTTGCGGCTGATGTAATAATAGGTGTACTTACAGAGCATATATGTGTAAGAGACGGATTGCTAATGTTTCCAAAGACGGATGATCCGTCGGTTCAGGCAGCTTGGCATGCACTTTGTCACTATGAAGCAGATGAAGACATAAGAAGACGAGACATTGAATATGCAAATCAACAACAGGAACTACTCGAAATGATTGCATTCACATTCAAAGACGGCAAAGAACTTCCGGCAAATATAATTGCCTCCTACAAACCATATTATGAAGAAGCACTGGTCAGAGATACGAAAAGTTTTTCATACGTTATACACACACTTTTAAAATACTTAAACGTTAGCCGAAATACAAACAAAAAAAGTAAGCCGTAACAGATACAACCCATTACGGCTTCAGAACATAATTCGCAAAACAGAATCTAGGCTTCTTTTTTCTGATTGAGGACATTTTGAATTTTGTCCATAATTTCATCGCCCTTGTTTTGCATATCAGAAACGATATCTTCAGCCTTGGACTGGATTTCTTTAACGGTTTTATCAGCTTTGTCGTAAAGATCTTTTGAACCTTTAGCGATCATTTCTCTGGTTTCTTCACCGGATTGAGGAGCCAGAAGTAGCCCTACCACGCTACCAACTACACCACCGATTATAAAACCTGCTAAGAATTTTCCTGTAGACATAATGATTCTCCTTTTTTGACCTAATAATTTCGCATTAACCAACGCTAATAGCTATTTTTTACTAAAAGTTTTAAAACCCGACATTAAACCTTTGAAAAACCCGCCCGAAACTTTTTTCATACCACCGTAGAAAATACCAAAAACACCGAGAAATGTAGTGATAATTTTCCTGAGTGAATTCAGTTGAGTACCAGCGGACTTCGCAATTTCGTTTAATTTTGTCAGAGTAATATTAAGTTCTGACAAAATAGGTTCGATTTCTTTTTTTACCATATAAGTAGTATCGTTTAAATTATTCACCAGTTTATTGATATCGATAATCAATCTAACGAGATAAATACCAACGATAATCAAAAATAAGATTGCAACAAAAATCAAAAGTAAAATACCTATTTCTAAGACAGTAGACATTTAAACACCTCATCCCAAATTAGTTAAAATCATAAGACATATCTTCACGTTCTCTGGCTTTAGCCAGTTGTTTAGCTTTAATATGTTCATTAATTTTGTTATATTGTCTTTCTAGTTTATATTTCATCATATCGAGAGATTCAAGAGCTTGTTTTTTAGCTTCTTTAATTTCGGGAGCGTGTTTTTGAGCAAATTCTGTAATAGCATCCTTGAGTTCAGCACGGGTTTCAGCGCCGGACTTTGGAGCAAACAAAACAGCTGCAGTAATTCCGCCTAAAATACCGGCAAGCAGACCCAAACCGAAAACCACTGAATTATCTTCTTTAGACATAGAAAGTTCTCCTAATTGCGTTAACTTGTTATAGTATATCATTTTTTTACAAAATTTACACTAAGTCTTTTGTACAAAAACACAAGCCTTATATTTAACAGCAGAAAAATTAAATTATCTTAACAATTAAACAGAAACTATCAAATTTAAGAAGTAAAAAGATTTTGTATAATTATAAAAAGGGGCAACTATGATAGATAAAGTAGGTATATCAAGCGTAAAAGGAAGTATCAACTCACCAAAGTACGTTCAAAAAGAAGAAACAGAAAAGAAAAGTCATATCACTCAGAGTTATGCAAAAATCCCGCAAGAAACTTACAAGGCGTATTATACAGTAAGTTTTCGAGGAGTGCCCCCAAGGGAGCAAGAAAGCAAAGACGTATACACGGCTGCATTTGAAGCACTAAAGAATACGCAACCTGATGAAACTGCGACAGTAAAAGAAGCCATTGATATACTCAGACCGTTAAACCTCACAGAAAAGAACTTGTTAGAGTACTTGATGGCCTGCTCGTATGACTCACACGACGAAAATGTTGTCATCAATAAGCATGCACTATACTACGCAGTGCTGCTCAATGGTGGTCTAAAAGATGTTCCAAACTCAAAAATCACTAAAGTTATAGCAACAAGTATGGACAATACAAATCGATGCTTTTCAGAAAAAACTTTTGAAAGCTTATTCAATGCAGCGGATGAGATTCGCAGAACAAAAATAAACTCACTCAAAAGACCCAGAGAAGACAACTATACAAATGCGAGAAAACTTGCACTTATACACAAATCTTATCTTAGCAAAGAAATTGCCAAAATTTTAAAAGAACCCCAGCAAGCACAGCAGACTAACTTTGATACAGACAGTATTTTTGATATAGATCTTGAAAAAGAAAAGATTTCTTTTTTAAACGCACTGGACGAAGCTTATCAAAATAAAGATATAACTTCCGAGCTTTATAAAAAGATGACAAACTCCATAAAAAGCGGTAACTATGATCTAAAGGAAGTATATTCAGAGCATTACTCTATGTTGAAAGAGTGTAAAACACTGGAAGAAGCAAAGTCATTATATCCTGAAATAAAAATCCCCAAAATTGATTTAGATGTGCCAAAATTCGAAAGAATCTTAAGAAGCAGACTAGCTTTAGAAGACATGGACAAAGTAGGACTTGATATATTAAAAAAGATATATATTGAGCAAAAACCGGCACATTTGATATTTGTTGACCTAGAAAACAGCTATCCGACAACCTATATGTCAATGCAGAAAGCGGGATTTGACTTTGGAAAGATCCCGACATCTGTGGTTTCATTGATGGATAAAACATCAAAGCTTATTCAGAATTACAGTGGGTTAGATGAAATAAGCGATAGAACTTTAGAATTTTTAATAAGAAAAAATGCATCAAAAGAAAGTCGCATATGGGCGGAATACATCGGAATAACAAACAAATACTGGCATCCGGTAAGAGCTATTGCCCACAAGCAGAAACACCCTCTGACCTCATATTATCAGACAGACAAACTTGCCGACGGATATCTTTTTTACCTGTACAAGTACAAAAACGAGTCCGTACCGTCAAAAAATCCGCTTGAAGAATACGCAGACGGAAAGCCATTTAATGCAGAAAAAAAGTTTGCACTTGAAAGGTTATATTTCTTATTCAGAAACAATTATAATCCCGAAATCAAAAGCAAAGAATTTCTAGAGTTTAAAAAGAACTTTGATGAAGAAGCAATAAAAGAGTCCATAACCAAACTCGAAAGGCATTATAAAAACACATTTGCAAACTGGTTTATGACACAAGAGCGCAGAGACAGATATGAAAAGGCGTTAGAAAACTCATACCGGCTTGTATTTGAGAAATTGGACATATGCAAACTTTCTCAAAAAATCAAAAATGCAAATATCCCACCGCTTACAGAACAATCTCTATCCAATGAAGAGATTGTTGACTACATTGCTGAAACAGAAGATGAAACAGAACAATATTTGCAAAATAGTTTCGAAAGAATTAAGAATGCAATCTTTTCATCAAAAAGTAATGAATTAATAAACCTGTTCAGAAGTTATATAGGTCAAGAATACGATAAAATAGACAAAGAAAACTTCTTAAACTATAAAGATGAATTGGAAACAGGAATAAAAGAAGCAAAAGTCACAAACCCTCAAAAGCTAATTTCAATATTCAAACTAAACAACAGTTACCTAAATTATCTATATCAAACAGAAACGGATGTCATTTCTTTTGACCAATATAGACAGGGTTTGGAAGAACAATTCAAAACAGAATACGATACCATTGATTATGCGGAAATGAACAAATTTTTAGACATAAAAAACAGTTATGAAAAGATATTGAAAGAAGAAAACGAAACAGCTGAAAGGCAGGATTATAAAGCCCTAATAGATAATAAATTTGTTAAAAATACCAATCAGAAGGATTATAAAACGGCACTGGAACTCATAAATATGTACGACTGAATGCCGGAACAACTTAAAACTAAATTTTATACACTGGCAAAGAATACAGACAAAGTTAGCAGCAGAATATTTTTTGAGCAACTTAAAGATTTAAGTGAGAAGGTTGGCAGCTGGAATTTGGACAAACCTGAATACATAACGATGGACGCAGACAAAATCCCTCAACGGATTGTCATAACACCGACAGCAAAGCAAGAATTGCTTGAACAATGCGGCAAAGACATTGAACGGTTTGATACAATCTTGAATAAATTTTACAATGCAGGGACAAAAAGAATAGGCAAAACACAAGGTCAAGGCGTAAAATCTTTGGGCGAAAACACGGGTTACGCAGCTGAACTTAAAATACAAGGCGGACAAGCCGTCGGCAGCAAAAGGTTATATGCAAGACACCCATCCGAAGAAGATCTGCAAAAATATGGTAATGTTAAATACGTATTTTATACATCCCAAAAGCACCTTTGATAAAAGTTTATAAAAAACTTGAAAAAGAGTTATTTTATTGTTATAAAGAATAAAGACAAATGGCGGGTATCGTCAAGTGGTCAAGACCTCGGATTGTGGTTCCGATATGCATGGGTTCGAATCCCATTACCCGCCCCATTTAGAAGACTCCTTCGGGAGTCTTTTTTAATGGGATTCTAACCGCAAATTTTCTTCGAAAATTCGGGGTTCGACCTCTCGCAAAACGTGACATTTAGTCACCTTTTGCTCGGCAGAGTCATTACCCGCCCCATTTATCAAATTAGGAGCTTCGAATCATTTTTTAATGTGATTGAGATGTGTACACATTGGCGTTCAGTAGGTAATATATGCAATTCCCTTTATAGACTGGAAGAAGTCGCCTAAAACTTCTAAAAGAATATACCAAGTGCTTTACACACCCATACAGAACAATTATCGGCACTTTTTAATGCTCGTTTATAGCGTTTAGCTTTCCAATTATAATAGAATTTCATATTATTAGCATGTTGTATAAGCTCATTATTGTTAGATTTAACTATAAATTTATCTAGTACCGATAACGCCTCATCCAATTTTCCAAGTTCTGCATAGCATTGAGCTATTTTCAATGGTAATTGGTAGTAAGTTCGTGGAAACAACTCATCCGTAAAAATAGGCAACATTACTTCATCATTGTCTGCGTAGTGTATGTCTTTTACTTTATTAAAATATTCTAGAGCCTTTTGAGGGTTGTCATTAATATACCTATCGCCTAACTTCTCATATAACTTGTCGTTGCCACCAATATACTTAATAGCATTTTCGTAATCCTTGATCGCATTTTTATCTTCCGTACGCGTTCTCTCTAGTCTACAACCAATACAGCGTTTGTAGCCACACTCTGCCCATGCGTCTCCCCTTTTTTCATAAACTTCATAGGCTTTAGGATTTAACGTAAGTGCCTTTGTGTAATCATCTATTGCACCATAATAATCTGATATTATTGACTCTCCACTTCCAACAAACATCGAATATTCAAACACATTTTTCATATCACCACGTTGTATATACAACTTATAATCATTAGGAGTTTTTTTTATCGCTTCATCAAGTTCCATAACCTTCATAACATCATTAAAAGATGTAATATATGAAGGGTCTATCTTATAGGCTTTTTCTAAATATTTTAATGTTTTTATATAATTTTTCTTGTTATAGTAGAACTTTGCTTGTTTATATAATCGTTCTGTTGTTTGATGATTGTAACATTTATCCTGTTTAGAGCAAGGTTTAATATTAAACTCAATTTTAATATTATCCTTTGTTAAACCTCTAATAGTAGCTAACAATAGTTTTTCTGCCAATTCTTTAATTATTTCTGTCTCAAAACTTTCATCAGTATCAATTTTAATATTGGCTTTAATATAAGGATTACCGCAATCCATATCAAAAAAGCAACTACTAAACTCTATATCTACAGTAGAGTTGTATACACCATCAATATCATTTATCAAGAATTGTAGTTCTTTTTTTAAATTCTTAACTAAATTAGATATATATCCTTTTTTACTAAAGGCTACAGAATTTATATCAAGATGTATAAAAACATTTTCAGTTACAACATCATTCATAATAAGATATAATACGATTTCTTTGTATGAGTTTTTATTAGCATTACGTAGTGCTATTGTATATTTTCTCCCGTCTATAAATCTTATAGTATTGTACCAATGAGTAGATATTATATCCTCAATTTCTTCAGCTTTTTTAATATCATCTGTAGTAGCAATTTTAATGTAGTCATTAAGTCCAATACAATAACCTATAAACAAAGTCATAATAAACAAAAACGGAATGAGTGTTGTTAGCCAAATGGGAGTATTCGTTTTATTTAATAAACCGAATACAATAGGGTATACAAACATAAATATAATTATAGCAATCCACTGCCAGAAGCTAATATGAAAAAAGTATACTAGAAATACGGTTGGCACAACAAATAAATAACTTAAGAACAGATCTTTCTTCTTCATATTCCCATTTTAATAGATAATTTGATATTTATCTATATGTTAAGAATTATATGTTTGTTTTACTAGCGTTAAAGGAACCCTTTGGGCTTGTAGATTTTTTATTTTCGAAGAAGATGCTTTATCATTTGAAGTCAGAAAATATCTTATTGAGAGTGTATGATGTATTAGATTAATTTTTTTCAAGTTCATTTGTCAATTCATTTGATAAGTAGGACTCTTCATTATTAGCAACTTTTAGTCCAAG
>CASEVT010000054.1 GCA_949291445.1 uncultured bacterium
GAACACATATAAACTCCTAAATAATAAACACAAAAGAGACCATTAGGATGCAGAAAACAAACCACTCAATCGAGTGGCTTTTTTTTGTTTACGTACTTTTTTAATACTATTTTCTTTAATATTTTAGTAGATACTTTCAAAAAAACTGATTAAGTGTGATGACTACAATATATATGTTATTGTCTTTTTGATATCAAAAGGTTATCATGAATCTATGATTATTGACACAAAGCTTGTTACTGAGGCTGTATATGAACTCTGTGTGAGGGCAAACACTATTTACAGTGCGGATTTGTACGAAAAGATATCAAGTCTTGCCCGTCAGAGCGCAAATATAAAGTACAGATTAATACTTGAAAATACGAAACTTGCATATGAAAAAAAACGCCCTCTTTGTCAGGACACAGGGCAGGTTATTGTCTTTGTCAGAGTGCCTCAATCGGTGCAGTTTTGCGGTGATGATATAGGTGAAGCTATTAATTATGGGGTCCAAAAAGCTTATCAAGAAAATTATTTTCGAAAATCTGTTGTAAAAGATGCCCTCTTTGAGAGAGTTAATACTATGGACAATACGCCGGCTTTGATATATTACGAATACGGTGGTGACGAGCTTGAAATTAATTTGTTGATAAAGGGTGCGGGTGCAGAGAATTATAGTGCTGTTAAAATGTTTAGACCTGCTGATTCTATTGATGATATTTGTGATTATATTTGTAATTTGGTTGAGGCTGCCGGAGAAAAGGTTTGTCCTCCGGTTGTGCTGGGGATTGGAGTCGGCGGAACTATGGAATATGCCGGAGTGCTCTCTAAAAAGGCTTTTTTTGCGCAAGAGTCTTCTTGCTCTGCGGATTTGAAAGAAAAACTTCTGAAACGCTTGCAGGGTAAGGTGCTCGACATAAGGATACTCTCTTATGCTACGCATATAGCTTCTTTGCCTGTGGCTGTTACAATAAACTGCCATTGTACACGTCATTCTTGTTGCTGTATCAAAGAGCAAAAGATATTTTATAAAACTGACATGCCAGAGTTTGTGCCTGTATGTACGGATATATCGGCTAAAAATCTCGATTCAACTGATTTGAACAAGCTGCAAGATTTGAAGATTGGCGATGATATACTGCTGTCCGGTGTAATTTATACGGCAAGAGATGCTGCGCATGCAAGGTTGCTAAATATGTATGAAAGTGGTTTGAAATTGCCGATTGATTTTGAAAATCAAATTATATTTTATGCCGGTCCCTGTCCGGCTGCGCCGGGGGAGGTTATTGGTCCGATTGGCCCTACTACTTCAATGAGAATGGATAAGTATGCAGACTTTACAGTCAATGTTATGAAGGCTGCGGCTGTTATAGGCAAGGGCGAATGCCCGCCAAATTTAATCAAAATTTCTGCTAAAACACCGCTCAGGTATTTATGTGCTGTCGGCGGAGTGTCTTGTGTTCTGGCACGTTGCGTTAAAAGCTCTGAGCTTGTTGCTTTTGATGATCTCGGTGCGGAGGCGATTTATAAACTTGTTGTAAAAGATTTGCCTCTTAGTGTGCGGTTATAATCCTTTTGGTTCTTTTTGAGTTTTGGAATCCTTGTAAAATCCTGCTTTTATTGGGTTTGTTCCTTGTGAATTCCTCTTTGGGTGAAGTTTTCTATACATTAAATTAACTAATTTTCGCTCAGAGGGTTTATTTGTAAAACTTTTATAATATAATATATTTTGATATGTATTGTCTAAAGGAAGAAAAGATGACTGTAAAGATTGAAAAACAAGATAAAAACATTGTAAAACTCGATATTGAAATTGATGAAAAGACGGCAATGGATGAATATAACAAGTCTTGCCGCAGATTGGCACAGAGGGTAAATATTCCCGGGTTCAGAAAGGGTAAGGCTCCCAGAACTATTCTGGAAAAACATATCGGTTCCGAAGCTATACAAAGAGATGCGCTTGAGTATATGCTGCCTAATATTTTTGCAAAGGCGATTACTGAAAATGATTTGAATGTTATAACCGAACCTTACTTGGAATCTTATAATTTTGAGTTTGGTAAGCCTGTTACCGTTACTGCAAAGGTCGAATTGAGACCTGAAGTTAAGATTTCTCAATACAAAGATCTCGATGTTGAAGTGGATGAGTTTAAGAATCCTGAAAATGCTCTGGAAAAAGAATTAGAAGAGCTTGCAAACAGGTATGCAACATTGGAGTCTGTGACCGGCAGACAAACTACTGATAAAGACATCGTTATGATGGATTTTGAAGGTTCTGCAAATGGTGAGTTGATCAAAGGCGGAGCTGCAAAAAATTATATGCTTGATCTTGCTCATAGCAATTTTATTCCGGGGTTTGCTGAACAACTCGTCGGTAAAAATATCGGTGAAGAGTTCACAATAAACGTTAAATTCCCTGAAAATTACCACGACGACAAGCTCAAAGGGCAAGATGCGGAATTTAAAATTACTATCAATGAAATAAAAGAGAAGAAAGTCCCCGAGTTGAACGATGATTTTGCAAAAAAGGTCGGGCCGTTCGATAGCTATGATGCAATGGTTGAAGATATTACAAATTATTTGAAAAATGTTGAAAAGAACGAAAATGAGAAAAGAAGTTCTGCAAAGGTTTTTGAAACTGTTATTGCCAACATGGATGTAGATATACAAGATACCATGATTGATAGAGAAGCTAATGCACTCAAGAATGAGTTTATGCAAAGAATTCAACAGACAGGTGTTAGCTGGGAACAAATTGTTCAAAGAGAAGGTCAGGATAAAATATGGAATGAGCTAAGGGATGAGGCTGTTAACAGAATTAAAAATTCCTTAATGGTTGCAGAAATTGCCAAGCTCGAAAATTTGCAGGTCGATTCTGCGGATTTGGAAAACAAATTTAATGAATTGGCTGCGGTATACGGTACTGACAAGGCTTCTGTTATGAAAGAATTACACAGAAACCCGATGCTGATTCAGTCGCTCTCTCAACAGGCTTTGAGTCAGAAAGTTACTAAGTTTTTATTGGACAACAATAAAATAAAATTTGTAACTAAGTAAAAATTGAATTTATAATAAATTAATGAGGATAAATAACAGAAAGGGCAATTTATGAGCTTTGTACCAACAGTTGTAGAACAATCAAGCCGTGGTGAACGTTCGTTTGATATTTTCTCAAGATTACTGAGAGAAAGAATTATCTTTTTGGGAACTCCGATATATGATATGGTTGCTAATCTTGTTGTAGCACAGATGTTGTTATTGGATAGTGAAAATCCTGAAAAAGATATTATGCTTTATATAAACAGCCC
>CASEVT010000055.1 GCA_949291445.1 uncultured bacterium
GTAAACGAACAAATAAACTTATAATATCCTCAGATGAAGTTAATAAAACCCTTCAAAAACATATTGATGAATTTACAAAGATTGTTGAACATTTTGACACGGTAACAAAAAAATTCACCGATAGCGCATTGATCTACAATATAAATCAAAGACTGGAAGCTATAATGAGTTCAAATAAAGCGCTAAATGAAGCTTTCATGTATCTTGCAGAATGGATAGACAACACAAGTGAATCATTTGGCAATATAAAAGAAAACTTTGCAAAAATATCTGAAAAATATGAAGAGCCGGATTATACCGCAGAAAATTTAAAGATTCTTACCAAAAAAGTTGAACAACAAGAAGCAAAACTGGTATTAATAAATGAAAAGCTTGACACACTTATGAATAGCGATCAGTCGGAAGTAAAATCACTTCTAGAATTTATAGCTTCTCAGATAAGTGTTGCAAACGAAAAAATTATCGAACACGATAAAATGGCACAACGTGTTGAATCTATTGAAAGACAACTCAAAAAAGTTGAAAAGAATCTGGGACTGATTACAGCCTATCTTGAAGAAGATGATGACTAATTATTGCTCATCACGAGTTTAAATGTAGTAAGGTTCTTCAAAGCAAATATTCTGTGCTTAAAGTTTTGCTCTTCATTAATTTTAAAAATGCGAATTATTCGCTGAATTTCTTCAAGGTTCTTTCGGGAAGATATATCATAAACATTCTTTACCGGATCAGAAACTACACCAATAATTGTATTTAATTCATGTTCTTTCATCAATCGAATTCCTCTAAATCTTATATACTTATAAAGTGAATTAGAGAAAAATAATTGCCTATTTTAATTCAAATAGTTAAGTAATGTTAACTAAAATATAAATAAGAAGTATAGACTAAAGATATACAACAAGTAAAAAAAGAGCAGAAATGTTACAAATAGAGAAAAAGAGAAATAAAAAATGCTCAAAGTAATAAATTTGATATATAATAGAAGACATAAAGTAGCTATATAAGGAGAGATACATTGTTGCCAATAATAACAGAAGAACATTCCAGTCTGGCATTTGCAGAGATATTTCAAGACGTCCACGCCTGGCGAAAAAAAATGATACATTATCTAAAAGATGAAAATCCGGAAATAAACTCAGCAATAATAGAAGCAGCAAACAACACAGAACTGGATCCAAAAGCAGTAGCCTTAGGTGCATATATGACTTACGCACTGTTAGAAATGGCGGCAAGAGACGAAGCTGGAATGGATTTTAGTTCGGAAAGCTAATCCACGTACAAGAAGTCCTCGTTTTCATCCTTATAATCTTCCCACAACGGAATTTTATCAAGTTCGGACTTGTCATCGTCAGAGTGTTCGTCCTGCTCAGAATGTGTCTTTGCTTTTTTATTAGCTTTTTTTATAAGGTTAGCAACATTCATCATAGCAAGAGAATTCAAAGTAGCATTGAGTTGAGCACTTCTATCAACAAATTGTGAATTTGTGTGCAAATCCTGTTCATCCTCAGGTCTTTGAGTCGCAAAATATTCAGTACCCTGGCTCATTTTGTCGTCAGAAGTTTTAGCCGCAGTACCGGAGATGTCGCCGCTTTTAAAATTAAAGCTGCCACCAATCCCGAAAAAACCTGCTGAACGATTATCGACCACTCGTGCTCTCCTACTCTCTTACTTACACCTTACACGCTTACACGATTCAGTATTTATAAGAATAAAAACCGAAAACATATTTTTTTGTTAGTAATTAATATAATTTTAAAAGATATTAACAATAATTTACATCCACCTATTAGACCAAATTAAAGGTAGAAAATAATGTTAATTAAGAAATCAGCAAGTAAAAGATAAACAGTGGACTTAATAGCAGATTTAGTAGTAGCAACCCCGACATCTTTAGCACCGCCGAAAGTCTTGTAGCCTTGAGTAGCACATACAAGAGTAATCAAAACCCCAAAGACAAAAGCCTTGAATAGACTGATATAGATATCGCGTGTATTAAGCATTAACCAAACAGTATTAAAGAAACGGTTAGGGTGAAGCCCGATAGCGAAATAAGCAACGACCATGCCGCCAACAATACCAACAAATTCAGCCAACAATACAACCATAGGAACAGTAACTGCTGCAGCAAGTATACGCGGAGCAAAGTAATACCCGACAGGACTAACTTTCAAGGATTTTAGAGCGTCAACCTGTTCCGTGACCTGCATATTAGCAACCTCAGCGCAGATAGCAGTACCGGCACGAGCACCGATAGCCAACGCAGCAAAGCCGGGAGCAATCTCTCTAACAAGAGCAACTGCAATAAAACCGCCAACGTAGCTTTCAGCACCACTCATAAGGAATTGCTTTGATACCTGAAGCGTAATTACGGCAGAAGAAATAAATACAATGATTAAAGAAATCGACAAAGAATCATAACTTATCATTGCAGCCTGAGCAACAACAGAGCTAAACTTTGTGTTTCTATTTAAAATATACTTAATAGCTTCTATTAAATTTTGTACACAAAGTCCTAAAAAATTAATCATAAATAGGAGTACACCATTTTTTGTATTTTTCTACCTTACCTTTAACAACGTCAAAATAGAGTTTTTGGAGTTCTTTAGTATGTTCACCAACAGAACCAGAGCCAAGAGGCCGATTATCAATTTTAGTAATCGGACTAATTTGAGCACCGGTGCCGCAATAGAATGCTTCATCAGCAGTATAAAGCTCACTGCGGGAGATTTCACGTTCTTCAACCTCAAGCCCCATAACGTTCTTAGCCAGTTCTATAACAGTATTTCTTGTCACACCGACCAAAATATTGTCGGTTGTTTCAGTAGTAACGAGAGTATTACCGTGGATAAGGAAGAAATTCATAGCCGAACCCTCAGTAACAAATCCTTGTTGAGAAAGAACAATCGCATCATCAAATCCGGAAAGTCTTGCATCAGTAATAATAAGCGCAGTATTGGCATAAGAACCGCTAACTTTAGCACGCGGAGGAATAGCATTATCATCAACACGACGCCAATTAGAAACGCAAACACTAAGCCCCTTTGTTAAATCAATGTAATCACCCATTGCAAAAGAGAAAATCAAAACTGAATCGGGATTATCAATCAACCCCGGACCAATCTTGCACGCACTTTTAAAAATTTGAGGTCGGATGTAAGCATCAGTGTGATAATCATTTTTTTTCAACAAATCTTTAACTAAATCACACCATTCATCAACAGTATATTTAGAATACATATGCATAATCTTACCGCTATTGATGAGACGTTCAAAGTGCTCCTTCATTCTGAATGCATAGAGTTGATTTTCTTCTTTATTATAATAAGCCCTAATCCCCTCAAAAACCGATGTTCCATACAAAAAAGCATGTGTTCGCACAGGAATGGAAGCTGTTGTTGCGTCTAAATATTTGCCATCTAAAAATACGTACTCAGTCATAATATATCCTTTCTTATCATCGGTTTCAAATACAATTATGCTAATTTTCTCAAATTTATGCAAGAAGTTTATAAAAGTTATCCGATAAAATAAAAAAAAACAGAAATGCAGAAAGTATCAAAAAATGATATAATAGTAAGTAAGGACAGGAGGTCTTAATGCACAGAAAAAGTTTATTTTTGATAATAATAATTACAACTTTTGCGCAAACAGCCCTGCCTGCACAAACCGATGAAGCGCAAGAGACAAAGCTCTATTCGATAAATTTTTACCAGAAATTACAAAATTGCACACCCTATTCAGAAAAGAAGCTTGATGGAAGTGAAATCAAGATTCTCGGCAAGAATGATGACAAATGTATTGTACTAAAAACGACAAGTACAAGCACGCAAGCGTGCGTATTCAAGCAAGAAGAGCTATCTAAACTGGTAGAAGCGGGACTTTCAACTCCACAGCCCAAAAAATATTTCTGGGAACGTGGCAAAAACATCTTCAACCAATCAGAAGAACAAACATACTGGGATTTTTACAAATATAAGTGCAAAGAAATCCTGCCCGAAAATAAAACAAATTAAACCGCACTAAAGTACTTGTTAAAAATCTTCATTGAACAATATTCACCGCACATAGTGCAAGGTTTGCTATCCTTAAGCGACTCAAACACGCACTTATCGATTGCATATTTTTGTTGTTGAGTCCAGTCTAAATTTTTTCTTGCAACAGACATCAACCTGTCACGCTCAATAGCGAGCTTATTGCCACGAGCGAGATCAGCGGAATGAGCGGCAATTTTACTTGCAATAATACCTTCTCTGACCTGACGGGCATCAGGCAGCCCCAAATGTTCGCTGGGAGTAACATAACACAAGAAGTCAGCACCGTGCAAAGCAGCCAATGTACCGCCGATAGCAGAAGTAATATGATCATACCCCGGCGCAATATCAGTAACCAAAGGTCCGAGAACATACAAAGGAGCATAATCAGTCAAGACTTTTATAGTTTCAATCATAGCAGGTATTTTGTTCAAAGGAACATGCCCGGGTCCCTCAACCATAGACTGAACCCCAAACTCTCTTGCTCGTTTAACAAGCTCACCTAAAACCAGAGTTTCGGCAACTTGAGCTCTGTCACCGGCATCGGCAGTACACCCGGGGCGCAAACCATCACCGAGAGAAAGCGTAACATCATAATCTCGAACAATTTCCAACAATTCATCATAATACTCATACAAAGGATTTTCTCTGCCGGTTTCCTTAACCCAACAAGCAAGCATGGAGCCGCCACGGCTAACAATATCCGTAACACGGCCTTGTTTTTCCAACTGTTCGACAACGAATTTCGTCACACCACAATGTACGGTAATAAAATCAATGCCATCTTTACATTGTTTTTCAATATCAGAAAAGAGCTTGTCTTTGCTAAGTTTAGAAATATCCTGATACTCATCCAGTGCCTCTTTACCGGCTTGATACATAGGCACGGTACCAATGGGCAAACCGGTTGCCGCAATGATCTGTTTACGTGTCTCATCAATATTTTTACCGGTAGACAAATCCATCAATACATCAGCCTCATTTGCCTCAATAACTTTAACTTTTTGCAGCTCCTCTTCAATAGTACTTTTTTCATTGGAAGTACCGATGTTTGCATTAATTTTAACGCTAAGCCCTTCGCCTACACCAACAGGGACACAATTTGCACGCTGATTGTTCTTTAAAATTACAACACGACCCTGTGCAACCTTTTCACGCAGAAATTCCTTATCCACACCTTCTTTTTGTGCAACATATTCGACTTCAGGTGTGATTATACCTTTTTTAGCTTCAATTATTTGTGTAGTCATATTTATCTCCGTAATGTTAAATTATATACCTAATTATAATATCAAAGAAAATTAGAAAATACTCAACATTTTACATCTTTACAAAGCAATATATCCATTGTTACAATAATTAAAATTGTAAAAAAAGTTAATAAATGTGTCAAAAATTGAGGCTTACATGTTTTATATAAACATATTTATGGAAGGCAATTTGTTTTGAAGTTTGAAAGTGATACAAAAAAATCAGATACGGAATCAAACGGCATAGAAGGAAAACACTCAAACCCGATAATACCGTCGGATCTAGTGTCTAAAATAAACCACTTAAATTCCAGAACGACCGCAAACAGGTTCTACGGAGGCTACAACCAACACAACTGGAAGCCAGCCGGAACTATTGATGCCATTGAAATTTTAAAATATATAAATGAAGTTACAAAAGACAAAGAAACGCAAAACGAGTTGTTTTATTCACTGCATAACATATTCGTGAACAAAATGAATGCTCTTTTTACGGCATTTGGAACCTATAACGAACAATCAAAATGCGTAAACCTCAAAATTATAGACAAAATAGGCAGCACATTTTCAAGCAGAGTACTCATCAACGGGCATGATACACCGATTGAAGTAGCCTTTAAGTCAAAAGAACCGCTATTTATAGGCGATAACAGTTTTTTGAATATACATTACCTTAGCAAGTCCTCTGCGGCAATACTGCCGTTATGTGCAGGTGAAAGCTGCTTGGGAGTCATGATAGTCGGTGATAATGACTATGAATCATCAGCAGAAATCTACAAATTGATGTCAAGCTATCTGGCACTATTCATACAGAATAAAGAATTATCGGATAAAGTAATGCTTAACACTCATACGGATGCATTGACGAACTTGAATAACCATAGAAAGTTTCAAGAAATACTGGCTCAGGAAATAGATAAAGCAAACAGAACAGATACAAAAACATCGGTTGTAATATTTGATATAAACAATATTTCACAAATCAACAAAGATTTTGGACCGGCCAAGGGTGATGAAATAATAAAACTCGTATCCGATAAAATAAAGCAAAATATAAGAAATAATGACAGCGCAGCAAGATACGGAGGAGATGAAATAGCGATAGTTCTTCCGGATACAAACACAGAAGACGCAAAATACCTTGCAGAATATCTGACCTACACATTGTCATGCTGTCTTGTCGACGGAGTAGGACCAATAAAAGTTTCAGTGGGAATAGCAACCTATCCGGATTCAACAAAGGATCAAGAAAAACTGCTTATATTGGCAGAACAAGCCATGTATATTTCAAAAAGCAAAGGCTACAAGAACGGAATGTCAACGATAGTATGCACAAATGACTTTGATTTTTGGGATGATATGGCACTCAGCTCATTTGCCTCAATCATAGCGAAACGCCACTCGCAAATAGGAATAAACTTTGACGAAGAATTGGTAAACAAATTTCATAATGAAGAAATAATCTCTCAAAACCATTTGATTGAAGTGGTAACATCGCTTGCATCAGCAATTGACGCAAAAGACGAGTACACAAAAGGTCACTCTTCATCAGTGTCAAGGTATTCGGAAGCATTGGCAAGAAGCCTTAATCTTCCGGAAAAAGATGTAGAAAGGATAAAACTTGGAGCCATACTTCATGACATAGGGAAGATAGGCATTCCGGAGAACGTCTTGAGAAAGCCATCAAGATTGACGGATGAAGAATGGGAAATCATGAAACAACACCCGACAATCGGTGCAGAAAAAGTGCTGCTGCCTAATGAATCACTGCACGACCTAATCCCTATAGTAAAATACCACCACGAACACTGGGATGGTTCAGGTTACCCCGAGAAATTAAAAGGGGAAGAGATCCCGCTTGCCGCAAGAATAGTTTCGGTAGCAGACGCATACCATGCCCTCATAAGCGATCGACCTTACAGAAATGGTTTGTCTGTTGAAAAGGCTTGTGAAATACTAAAACTCGGTGCCGGTATACAATGGGATAAAAGGCTTGTCGATGAGTTTATAAATATAGCTCCCTCTCTTGCTACAAAAATTTAAAATTACAAATAAAAATACACTAACCCATAATACTGTTCATTTTAGAATAACTGTAGTAAAATGGTACCGAAGATAAGATTTGGTAAGTTTATGAGTGAAAAAGTAATCATAATCGACAACGATGAAGTGAGCAGAACAATAATAAAAAATTACCTGCAAAACACGGAAAATACGGAGTATTTTGCAGAGTTTGACAATTACGAAGCAGGTAAAAATCTTGTGGCATCACAGGAATCTTGCATTGTACTGATAGACATTTCAAACGACGAAGCAAAAAAGCTTGAAATACTCACGCAAATTCACAAAAATAACCCAAGAACACAGATAGTGGCACTCACAAATAATGCATCAACAAATACAATTATAAAAGCAATGCGAGCCGGAGCAAGCGAATTTATAACAAAACCCATTACAGAAACGACTTTTGTAAACCTTATTAACGAACTGGCTGACATTAAAAATGCAGAGGAAGATTCTTGCAAAATAGTTTCAGTATTTTCAAATAAAGGAGGCATAGGCAAAACCTCAATTGCAGTAAATCTGGCAATAGAAATTGCAGAAATAACAAAAGAAAAAGTAGCACTGATAGATCTCAACCTCCAACTTGGCGATGTATCAACATTTTTGGACTTAACCCCAACATTTGATGTCGCACAGATTGTAAAAAATATAGATAATATGGACGACAATACCCTTTTACAATCGCTGTGCAGATACCAAAGTTCAAGCCTGTACGTTGCTGCAGATCCCGTTAATATAGAAAATTCAAAGGGTATAACCGAGGAACAAATAAAAAAATTATTGAACAGACTAAAAAAAATATTCTCGTACGTAATAATTGACCTGAGCACAAGCATTGAGACAAAAACAATCACAGCAATGGATATGTCGGATTTGATAATATTGGTAGCAATTGTAAACCTACCTGCAATACGAAATATGCAAAGGTGTATGAATCTTTTTGAACAGCTAAATTATCCGACAGATAAAATAAAGCTGGTTCTGAACAGATACATGGAGAATGAAGAAATCAAAACTACAGATATCGAAGATGTGGTAAAGCAAAAAGTTTACTGGAAAATTCCAAACAACTATCTTACAATGATGTCAGCAGTGAATAAAGGAGTACCGGTAAATGCCGTAAATCCTGACTCAAATATTGCAATAAACTACAAAGATTTTGCATCAAAACTATGTGACTATCTTATAACAAAGAAGTTAAGGAATAATAAAAGATAAGAAATGTAATTAAACAAATCGGAGATAGAAAAGTGCCGCTCAAGGACAGACTAAAATCAAAACAAACAGAAAATTCAGCAGAACTGACTGAAGAAACAAAACTACAAACAGAGACAGTGGAGTTTCGGATTCCAACATCGAAATTGACGAGAAAAATACTGGGCGTTAAAAACGACGCAAATCTCGGCTCAATAGTAAAAGAAATATCCAGATTTTTTGAAACATTAGCTGATGATGACACTGAAATAGTTTTAAGAGGAAATTTTGATATCGGTAAAAAAGCACTAATATCCTGCCTGCTTTCAAATATTTCAGGGAATATACTCACAGAATCAAGCTCAACAGGCGAATACAATTCGTTAAAGAAACGACGCAGCCTGAAAGAAAAAATAAGAAGTGCAAAGGCTAAAGCTCTTGATGATGATGAGCTTGAATAATCTAACATTGAAACATTAAAACCTTAACAATAATACACAAATTAGTGTCCAATCCGATACAAACAGAAGAGGCAAAGGTTATATATTGCCACTTTAACAGTAAAACTGATTGAACATGATTTTATGTTGTTGTAAGATAAGTAAAATAGTTTAGATAAGGGGAATGAGGATGGAACTCGATATAATAAAAAGAGAAGACCCTCAAGTAGGGGAGTTAATAGAAAAAGAGCTTGAAAGACAACAAAATACGATTGAATTAATAGCAAGTGAAAATTTCACATCAGAAGCAATAATGGCGGCTTGCGGTACGGTATTGACCAATAAATATGCAGAAGGCAAACCACACAAGCGTTTTTATAACGGCTGTGAAAATGTAGATAAAATAGAAGAACTTGCACAAGAAAGATGCAAAAAGCTGTTTAATGTCGGACACGCAAACGTACAGCCCCACAGCGGTGCACAGGCAAATATGGCGGTATTTTTATACGCAGTAAAACCTGGTGATACAGTTATGGGTATGGATTTGTCCAATGGTGGACACCTTTCACACGGTTCTCCGGTAAACTTCTCCGGCATGTACTACAATATAATAAGCTACGGAGTAGATGAAAACGGTTGTATAGATTACGACGAAGTGGAAAAACTTGCAGAAGAACATAAACCAAAATTGATAATAGCCGGAGCAAGTAACTATTCAAAAATAATAGATTTCAAAAGATTTAGAGAAATAGCAGACAAAGTAGGTGCATATCTAATGGCAGATATAGCACACATAGCAGCGCTTGTCGCAGCAGGCGTGCATCCGTCACCGGCAGGGTATGCACACTTTATAACAACAACAACCCACAAAACACTAAGAGGTCCGAGGGGCGGAATAATTATGTGTGACGAAGAACACGCTGCCGGAATAGACAAAGCAGTTTTTCCGGGCTTGCAAGGGGGACCATTGGAACACATAATTGCAGCTAAAGCAATAGCATTGAAAGAAGCATCAGAGCCGGCATTCAAAGAATATGCAAAACAAGTTGTAAAAAATGCAAAAGCACTTGCACAGGGACTTATGGATGAAGGAATGGACATAGTCGGAGGCGGTACTGAAAACCATCTGATGACACTGGATTTAAGAAAATTTAATAAAACAGGTAAAGATATTGCAAATGTACTTGAAAAAGTAGGTATAACAGCAAACAAAAATACCGTGCCAAATGACCCGCAAAGTCCGTTCGTAACAAGCGGAGTAAGACTTGGTGCAGCAGCGGTTACGACACGTGGTTTCAAGGAAGAAGATATGGTTGAAGTAGCGAAAATAATTGCTTCTGCCGTAACAGCATCTGACAATGAACAGGCCCTAAAGAACTTACGTGAACGTTCATTAAAGCTGTGTCAAAAACACCCGCTGTATAAAGATATGAGGCACTAGAAAATGTTTGCATTCAAATTGACAGATGCACAAATCATAGGAGCAGTAATTTCATATATACTCGGCGTATTTATAGTGCCGTTTGTAATAGAGTTTTCAAAAGCACATCATTTAGTTGATAAACCGAATGAAAGAAAAATTCATCACGGACCGATTTCACGACTTGGAGGTATTGCCATATGGTTGAGTGCAATGCTAACATTTTTGCTATTGGTATTGATGAGTTATTATCCTTACGGAAAGCTATTATCAGGGATTTTGCTCGGTAGTTCATTGATGTTTTTACTGGGCTTAATTG
The DNA here is from genome assembly GCA_949291445.1 of uncultured bacterium. Classification (GTDB taxonomy): domain Bacteria; phylum Cyanobacteriota; class Vampirovibrionia; order Gastranaerophilales; family Gastranaerophilaceae; genus Spyradomonas. The sequence continues at coordinate 10,722 of CASEVT010000055.1, forward strand.
ATGATATATATGGGCTTGGGGCAAAATTTAAACTAGTTATACAGATATCTATCGCAACAATAGTCTTTCTTCTGGGGATAAGCGTTGATACGATATACAACCCTTTCGGAGCCCCGATACATCTTGGAACAATTGCATCGTATATAATCACAATATTGTGGATAGTAGGAATAAGCAATGCCGTTAATTTCATTGATGGCGTAGACGGATTGGCTGGTTCAATAGTCACAATCAGCGCGGTTTCACTCGGATTAATAGCAACGGCAATGACACCGACAAGCGCAATCAGTGCGCTTATAGCATTTATATTGGCAGGTTCAATGCTAGCATTTTTAACATACAATTTTAATCCGGCAAAAATATTTATGGGCGATTCAGGAGCACTATTTGCAGGATTTTTACTTGCAACTCTTTCTGTAACAGGAGTAATGAAATCTGCGGCACTAACGATGTTTGTGCCATTTTTCGTGCTATCAGTACCGATACTTGACATAACGTTTTCGTCGTGTAGGCGGATATTGAAGGGAAAATCACCATTTACACCCGATGCGGAACATATCCACCATAAGCTGCTAAAAGCAGGTCTTTCACAAAACAAAACTGTACTGATATTGGCAACAGTAGCAGTTGCATCAGGTGCGTTTGCGGCAATATTCGTAAGTTCATCCGTTACTAAATATCTGTTTTATGCGGTTGGAATTGCGCTTATAATGCTGGCGTTGAGCTTTTTCTCAAGCAAAAGCAGGAATAAGAACAAAACAGAGAGTTAAGATGAAAGTTTTTGATAGATTAAATGAAAATAAAAACTTATCAATCTGTTTAGGCTTCTTTGACGGGGTACATGAAGGACACAAGGTTGTATTAAAAAATACGGTAAATTTAGCAAAACAAAACGGTATTAAATCAGCTGTAATAACTTTCAAAGAGCACCCTTTATGCTATCTTCAGAATAGAACTCCTCAATATATAATTTCACCGGAAGACAGAATAGAATTGATAAAAGCGCAGGGTATTGATTATGCATACATTTTGGAATTTGACGAAAATATAGCGGATTACCACGCAATTGACTACCTGAAAGAAGTTCTGGTTGCGAATTTTGCCCCAAAGTATATTACAACAGGCTTCAACCATTATTTTGGAGTTAACAAGCAAGGTAATGCAGAATTACTTAGGAATAACCAGAAAAACTATAATTACAAGTTCTACGAAATCCCTCCGATAACCTTTAACAGCACATTAATAAGCAGTACAAAAATACGACAATATATAAGTGAAGGCGATTTGAAAAATATAAAAAATCTTCTTGGATATGATTTTTACTTAAAATCTAAGGTTGTTGAGGGCAAAAAAATCGGACGCACAATCTCATTTCCGACAGCAAACATAAAATATCCGAACGATATAATAAAACTCCCCAAAGGTTCTTACATAGCAGAAGTAACGATTGCGACTGAGGTATATCCGGCAGTTGCGAATGTAGGTGTGAGACCCACTGTTTCAGACGAAAAAAAATTACTCGTAGAAGCACACCTCTTAAACTTCAATGAAAATATCTATGGTAAAAACATAAAAATAACATTCAAAGAAAAAATAAGAAATGAAAAAAAATTTGAGTCGTTAAATGAGCTTAAAAAACAAATAACCGAAGACGCAACGATTACAAGAAGCTATTTTAATTTATAACAATTGCATAGTGCAAAACATTAAAATAGTATAAATAAGCATAATATAAACCGCAGTAATTTTCGTAATAGTCGGCATTCTCTTTCTCCATAATGAATTAATCTTTACAAGAACAATTTTTATATGCTGAAAAGAGAGTTAAAATTACCCTTATGAAATCCAGTCGGGTAATTTTGTAAAAAAGTGGTAATATAAGTTTGAATAGAAAATTTTATATTGTAGACTTTAAATATAGAATAAGAAAAGAGGCATTATGACTAAAGTAATTCAGGGAAATCTTGTCACAAATAATGAAAAGTTTTGCATAATAATATCACGATTTAATGAATTCATAGGCTCAAAGCTGCTTTCAGGCGCAATAGACGAGTTGGTTAGACACGGAGTTAGCGAGGAATCAATTGAAATAATATGGACTCCTGGGGCATTTGAAATCCCGCTAATAGCAAAGAAAGCGGCAAAGACAGGCAAATATGATGCAATAATAACACTCGGAGCAGTAATACGCGGAGCAACAGGTCATTATGACTACGTTGCCGGTGAACTGGCAAAAGGAATCGCACAAGTATCATTGCAAACAGAAGTTCCGGTAATTTTCGGGGTTCTAACAACAGAAAACCTTGAACAAGCAATAGAAAGAGCCGGAACAAAAGCAGGCAATAAAGGCTCCGAAGCTGCTAAAGCGGCAATTGAGATGGCAAACCTCACAAAAACAATATAACTTTATAAATAAAAAAACAAATGAAAAACGAAAGGCTCTTTTCACATACAAAAAAAAGAGTTATAATATAAGTGTGTTTATTATTTAAACAGGAGCGTTGATGTGGGTATTAATTTAAAACGAGCCTTTACGTTTGCATGGGATGATTCAGATTTTCTTTCCAAATGGGTTATTGGCTCATTTATACTGGTTTTTCCAACATTGCCGGAATGGTTTCCGGGATTAAAAAGGATGTTTGCAAACCCTGCTAACGCTCTATTTTTAGGTGTATTTGTTATACTTGCCTTGATAGTTTATTTGGCAGTAACTGGTTATTTTTACAAAACGGTTCACAACAGAATAGTCCATTCCGAAGAAAAATTGCCGAGCTGGCAAAAATTCTGGGACTACGTAAAAAACGGAATAAAAGCTTACACCGGCTCAATAATCTTTGCAATTCCTTACGCAGCAGTTTTCTACATCGGATGTTATTTTATCCATCCGGATTTTAAATCGCCAATTGTGCTGCTGGTATTAGTACTATTATATATGGTATTTTTGGCACTTTATCTGGTAATGTCATTAAATTTTGCTATTAAACTGAGGTTTTGGGCTTTCTTCACGTACAGAAGAGCATTCAAACGTGTGCAGGGACGTTTCAAAGAATATCTTATTTTTTATGCATACTGCATAATCATATCACTGTGTGCATTGATGATTACTGCACTTTTGTCATTAAACGGTTTGACAACATTACTTATACCATTTTTTGCTTTTTATATATACTTAGTCTTTGCGGATTTATACTCACAATTCCTCTTCGAGTAATAATCCTTTAAATTTATGAAGAGCATCTGTTCAATTTCGAAAAATAATGCTAGAATTCCTAAAGTAAGTTTGATATTAAAGGAGTCGGCATGAAGTTAGATATTTTAAAAGCATTTTACTTTTTTAAAGAAGATCAAGAATGGGTAAAAAAGCTTCTAATCAGCGGATTATTTATGATAATACCCATTGTATTTAACATGACATTCGCAAAAGTAATTCATAATCTGGATTCAGCGGCGCTTGTTGCGATAGTATTAATTATCTTCGGTGCCATAAGCCTGGTTTCCTGGCTGACATTTTGCGGATATTACTCAACTATTATCAATAAACAAATAACGGAAAATAGCAATGTATTGCCAAGCTGGAGTGATTTTAAGAACATATTCATCACCGGAATCAAATATCAGGTAGGGAGCATAATTTGCGCACTACCCTGTGCAATTCTATTGTTATTATTTGGATTTTTATCCATATTTATGACATTAATGAAACAACCGCTAAGCTTTTTATTTATCACAATAACAATACTAATTTCGGCTTGTACAATTGCGCTTCTAGCGCTGATGACAGCGAACTTTGGAAAAGACTTAGAAATAAAATCATTTATAAACTACCAAAATGGTGCAAAACTAGTAAAGAACAACGGAAAAAATTATCTGATACTGTTCGGACTTAGTGTAGCAATATTTTTAATATACACATTTGTCAACTTCATATTAAAAATAACAAAGATTGGATTAGCGCTAGAGCCGTTCATATTCAGTTATCTTGCATTTGTTTGCGCAAATCTGGCATCACAATTTGTCAAGTCACAAAAAGTTGAAGAACAAGACACAAACAGCTAAGTCTTATGATAAAATTGAAGAATGAAAGAGATAGATTTTTTAAGAATAATATCAAACACTCTTCAAAACAACAAATATTTAGGAGATGACTGCGCATATCTAGAAGATTTGGACATCTACATTACGCAAGATACACTTGTAGAAGATGTCCATTTTACAATGAATACAATATCAGCCTATGAACTGGGAATAAAATCCATCGCAGTAAACCTTTCAGATCTGGCGTCTTGTGCAGCATTACCCAAATATTTGACAATATCACTGTCACTACCCAAAACGATAAATAACAACTTCATAAAGGAGTTTTACAATGGTGTAAACACAATGTGCCAACAATATAAAACCAAAGTAGTCGGCGGTGATTTGACAAAATCAGAAAAGATAATAATATCAATCTGCGCAATCGGGAAAAAAATAGCAAAATACAAAGCCGCAAGACAATTGGCAAGACCCAACGACATAATAATAACAACAGGTCCCCATGGTGAAAGTGCAGCAGGATTAAAGTTGTTACCGCAGAAAACACCATTTACGTCAAAACACCTTACACCGGAACCAAGAGTTGAGCTTGGTATAAAATTAGGACAAATTTGCACAAGGGACTTTGCAATGATGGATACATCAGATGGGCTTGCAGACGCACTTTATAAAATAGCCACTGAGAGCAAAGTCAAATTATCTGTAGATTTTTCAAAAATCCCGTTTAACCCAAAATTAAAAGAATATTTTTCAATAGATTACAAAAAACTAATATTATGGGGGGGAGAAGATTACGAACTTGTTGCCTGCATTAAAGAGAGTGATTATAACAGACTTGATAAAAATAAGTTTTTTAAAATAGGTACAGTTACAGAAAAATCAGGAACCGGTTTTGTTATGATAAAGGACAAAAAAAACGAATACACAATAAATGAAAAAACATTCGACGAAAACAGCTACAAACACTTTGAGGAATAAAATGGACTTATCAGTGATAATAACAGCAGGCGGCTCGTCAACACGCTACGGAAACAGAAACAAATTACTGGAAAAAATAAAAGGGAAAGAAGTTATACTACATTCAATAGATGCATTTTTGCCGTTAGCTCCTGACGAGATAATAATATCCGCATCAGAAAGTCTTGAACCGATAATAAAAGAATTGATAAAAAAATATAAGAATACAAAGGTAGTCAGAGGAGGAAAGACACGTCAAGAATCAGTTTTTAACGGGCTTAAAGCTTGCACGGGCAGGGGATTGGTCGCAATCCACGATGCAGCGAGACCGCTTGTAAGAACTAAAGATATAGAAAACTGCATAAAAAAAGCACAACTTACGAACGCAGCAATCCTATGTGTAAAAGCTACAGATACGATAAAAAAAGTTGATGATAGCGGAAAAATTATTGAAACTCCGGACAGAAACTATTTGTGGTGCGTCCAAACGCCGCAAATTTTCAATTATGAATTAATACTAAACGCACACAACCAATTGAAAGGGAAATCGTTTTCAGACGATGCCGGATTACTTGAATCACTCAATATTCCTGTTTATGCCGTTGAGGGGTCATATTCAAACATAAAGATAACAACCGGAGCAGATCTGGAAATTGCAGAAAGTTTAATTAACATTTCTTAACAATTTTTCTTTTTAAGTAAATTATCACTCAAAAAATGTTTTTAACATAATAAGAGGATTTTATATTTGGAAAGGGATAAAAGAGATGGCAATCGGGAACACACTTGCAAACCTTGCAGTAACGAATGATACAGCACTTAAAGCAATGGAATTGTGTTTCAAACAAATGGGAGAGACACAAAAAAATCTAGCAGAAATGTATGCAAAACAAAAAGAAGCCAGAGAAACCAAAGTAACAACAGAATACCAAAAGTCTCTTGAAACCCTGGAACTACAAGAAGCTCAAGAAAAAGAAGCATTAATAGCAGCAGCACAAAAAGTTGAGAAACGCACCCAACCCGCAGAAGCATTGACAACCTCAGAAAAGGTTGAAGGATTTTTCAGCGGAATCGGCAAAACAATAAAAGGAATGTTCTGCGATGAAAAAGGATTCAGCGTAAAAAGAACATTAACAACAGTAGCAGTAGGCGCAGCAGCAGCATTAGCCTGCACAAATCCGGTAGGACTTGCAGTAGTAGCAGGAGCCGGAATAATCTCAGGCAGCGTCCACTTAACAAAAGGTATAGTAAAGGCTAATGCAGCAAAAACAAAAGAAGAAGCATATGCAGCATATGAAGATATCGGCGGAGCAACTTTTGAAATAGCAGGTTCAATTGCCGGTGCTAAAACTGCTGCAGGATTGAAGATTACAAAGGGCGGCTTAAGAGGAACCTATAAAGCAGCGAAAAACAGCGTTGTAGAAACATACAAAACGGTCAGACACCCAAAAACAACTTATGAAAACTATAAAAATGCACTGTCTAATTTAGAAGAAAATTACACAGCAAAAACAGATATCGCAAATACAAAAGCCAACGTAAAAGCAAAAATCACAGAAAAATATACAAGCAAGATCTCAGAACTTGAATCAGCAAAAGAAGCTAATACAGCAAAAATAGCAGAGTTAAAACAAAACAAGAAAAACACAACAGAAGTCAACAAACTTGAAGCAAAGAACAAAGAATACGATGAACAAATAGCAGCACTGAACGAACAAGTTAAAAATCTTGATACTGAAGTAGCAGGCGGAACTCTGAAACAAAATCTTGAAGCACGCAGCCTAAGAATGGATGAATTAAAAGCTCAAATTAAAGAAAACGAAGCTACAATCGCAACTAAAAAACAAATATCAAAGAAAACAGATGCTCAAAAACAAGAAATAGAAAAACTCGAACAAGCAAATAAAGCACTGTCAGAAGAATTGAAAAACCAAGAAAAATTATACGCAACAGAAATCCAAAACAGAAAAATTGAGGTACGCGAAGCAAGAATTGAAAAATTGCAAAAACAAGTTGAAAACAACGAAAAAGCAATTGAAACAATGAACAAACAAATTGAAATTCTTACAAGCAAAAATACAAACAACGAATATACAAATACAATACAAACAATTAAAGAAACTATAGCAAAAACAGAAAAAGCAATTAAAAACGCACAAGAAAAGATTGCAAACCACGAAACAGCAATAAGAGAAGCCGAACAAGCACTTAAAATACAAAACACAAAAGCAATTGTGCCACAACTAATAAAGAATCCTGAAACAATTCAAGGAATAATAACAACAGCAGCAGTCAACGGAGCCGTTTACGGAAATGAACCCGCGGAAGCAGAATTGATAGAAGTTACAACGGTAGACCCGCAAATAGAAGAAAAACTGGCACAGCTTGAACAAGAACAATTAAAAAGAAGACAAGAACTCGAAAAAAACTACAAAACAACAATAAGTCAAACAACATTCAATCCATTTTTAATGAACATGTTCTCAACAGGGCTCGATAACTGGGCATTCTACAGACCGGCATTTTAATAATATCCTTGTATACGCCATATACACGATGAAAAGGTAAACATAATGTTTACCTTTTTGCGTTTGTAAATAAAACTTGTTTTATATAATATAAAGATAAAATCAGATAAAAAGAGGGTCTAAAATTGTTACGAGCAGGGATTGTAGGACTACCCAATGTAGGAAAATCAACTTTATTTAATGCACTAACATCAACATCAAATGCACAAAGTGCAAATTATCCGTTTTGCACAATAGAACCAAACATCGGAGTAGTAACAGTACCGGACGAGAGACTTTATGTGCTACAAAAGCTTGTTAAAACAGACAAAGTTGTTCCAACAGCGATTGAATTTGTTGATATAGCGGGGCTTGTCAAAGGAGCAAGCAAAGGAGAGGGGCTTGGTAACCAATTTTTGGCAAACATAAGAGAAACAGACGCAATCATAGAAGTTGTAAGATGTTTTGACGACCCCAACACAATCCATGTCACCGGCAAAGTTGACCCGATAGACGATATAGAAACTATTAACACAGAGCTTGCACTGGCAGATATGGCAAGCCTTGAAAAAAGGCAATTAAGATTATCAAAAGTTGCAAAAACCGGTGATAAAGAAGCAATTGCAGAGTTAGCCGTTGTTGAAAAATTGCTCAAACTTCTTGAGGACGGAAAATTCATTAATGTTAAAAAGCATTTTAATGAAGATGAGATGCCATATATAAAATTAATGCACCTTATGACAACAAAACCTGTAATATATGCCGCAAACGTTTCAGAGACTGATCTGGCAACCGGAAATGAATACGTACAGAAGGTTAAAGAATATGCGCAAACGCATAATGCAGACGTAGTAGTTATTTCAGCAAAAATAGAAGCAGAATTATCAGAGCTAAGCGAAGAAGAGAAGAAGGACTATCTTGCAGAATTAGGAGTGGAAAGCTCAGGAATAGAGCGAATGATCCGTTCGGTCTATCATTTATTAGACTTAAGAACATTCATCACAGCAGGAGAAATTGAGGTAAGAGCATGGACAATACCTGCCGGAGCAAAAGCCCCTCAGGCTGCTGGGGTGATACACACAGACTTTGAAAAAGGATTCATCAGAGCAGAAGTCACCGGATATGATGATTTTGTTGAATGCGGTTCATACACAGTTGCAAAAGAAAAAGGGCTTACTCGCTTAGAGGGCAAGGATTACGTCGTGCAAGACGGAGACATTGTACATTTTAGATTTGCAGTTTAAAAAAATACTGGAAATTTTAAATTGTTCTGGTAAAATTAACATGGTTCGGTAATTAATCGAGCGGATTGACAAGAGAATAACATGCCGATGTGATGAAATTGGTAGACGTGCTAGACTCAAAATCTTGTGTGGGCAACCACGTGCCGGTTCGACTCCGGCCATCGGCACCATTAAAAAGACTCCTTTGGGGAGTCTTTTTAATTTATCAGCTTTTGCAGAATAAACAAACCAATAAACCGATTATAAAAAAGTTGTCATAATATTTGAGAAAACGACTATTTAGTCCGCAATTTTTTTCAAAATCCTTGCGGGATTGCCTGCTACTAGGGCACACGAAGGGACGTCACGGGTAACAACTGAACCTGCGCCAATTATCGCACCATCACCAATACACACTCCGGGCAAGATAGTAGAATTAGAGCCAATCCATACATCAGAACCAATTTTTACTCTTTTTACGTACATAGATTGTCTATTAGCAGGTGAAAAATCGTGATTAATAGTTGCAATAACAACGCTGTGACCGATTAAAACATTGTCACCAATCTCAATTCCACCTTGATCCTGAAACTTGCATCCTGCATTTATAAATACATTTTTACCCAATGAAATATTAATTCCGCAATCTGTATAAAACGGCGGAAAAAGGCGAAATGACTCATCAACTTCTTTCTCTGTAAGCTTAGAAAAAAGTTTCACAATCTGTATGGGAGAATTATATCTCGTATTGATCTGCATAGTTATTTGGATTGCTCTTTGGCTCAATTCAAAAAACTTACGATGCAAGCAAGAGTCTGCCTCAATAAAATCATTATTTTTCAGATGTTCTAAAAATTCAGAGTTATTCATATGAATATTATTAACGAGTTTACTCACAATAGCAAATACTCATACTAAATAACAAACAATGCTTGACAGGCATAGAAGTGTTAACTATAATTCATTGATAATAAATAATAAGGTCGGACAAAATGGAAATCAGAGTCTTAAAATATTTTGTAACAGTAGCCGAAATTGGCAATATAACCAAAGCAGCAAATTCAATGCATCTTACCCAACCCACATTATCACGGCAACTGCAGGAACTAGAAAAAGAGCTCGGTCAAAAACTATTTGTGCGTGGGGCAAAAAATATTACACTAACACCCGAAGGACTAGTGTTAAAAAAAAGGGCAGACGAAATTCTAACTTTGGTTGAAAAAACTGAAAACGAATTTTCATCAATAAAAGATGAAATTGCCGGAGACATATACATTGGTTCCGGAGAAACAAAGTCAATAAAACTTGTAGCCGATGTCATGAAACAACTAAATAAGACATATCCAAAAATAAAATTCCATATTGTATCAGGCGACAGCGAAGATTTATCTGAAAAGCTCGAAAAAGGACTCTTGGATTTTTGTATTTTTATAGAGCCGTACATACCTGAAAAATACAATTATGTTAATTTAGGTGAAAAAGACGTTTGGGGGCTTTTACTAAGAAAAGACGACCCACTTGCTAAGAAAAAAGATATAAATATTGATGATTTAATGGACTTGCCAATTTTAATCTCAAGACAGGCAATAAAAAAATCTTTCGAACGCAATGCAATTTTGGAATGGTTCAAGGATAAGTATGAAAAATTAAACATAGCAGGCACATACAATTTAATCTACAATGCTGCAATAATGACAGAGCACAAAATCGGATACGCACTCGGATTAGACAGACTAATTGCAGACACAATAGACAGTCCGCTAACCTTTAGACCATTAACACCGAAATTAGAAGTCGGCATATCTATTGCATGGAAAAAAAATCAAATCTTATCCAAACCGGCAAAACTTTTTCTTGAAGTATTACAAAACAACTTGAAAAAATAGCTCACTATGCCTTTTAGGCATTACGTAAAATATAATATAAGTATTTGCTATTACTAAATTCATAATAAATAATGTAAAAGAAAGCTAAAGAATTAGAACAAAAACGAAACCGGTAAAGACATTTATGAAATGATAATACCGTTTGTATGTCTGCATTAATTTTTAAGGAAATTATAAATGGAAAGAAATAGCAAACATATTGAAAATAAGACATTTGACGAAGAACGAACACTCTACAATCAAAAAAACACACAGATAGAAAGCTGCCATTTTGGTGGAAAATCCGACGGAGAGTCAGCATTGAAGGAATGTCGAAATTGCGAAGTCGTGAATTGTTCATTTTCATCAAGGTATCCCTTGTGGCATGCAAAAAGATTCCGTCTGATTAACTCAAAACTGGACACACAAACCAGAGCCCCGATCTGGTATTCAAATGAGGGTCACATAGAAAACTGCATTGTCAATGGGGTAAAATGTCTCAGAGCGTGCAAGAATATCAATTTGTCAAACTGCAAAATTAATTCAGAAGAATTTGGCTGGAAATGCAAAAATATTAGTATTTTAAATTCAAATATCAATTCAAAATATTTTTTATTTGAAACAGAAAACGCAATAATAGAAAAACTAAACTTAACGGGTAAGTATTCATTTCAATACACAAAAGACCTACAAATAAACAACTCGGAATTAGACACAAAAGACGCATTCTGGCACTCAAAAAATATAAAAGTGACTAACTCAACAATTAAAGGCGAATACCTCGGATGGTACTCAGAAAACTTAACGTTAGAAAATTGCAGGATAATAGGTACGCAGCCGCTCTGTTATTGCAAAAAACTTAAATTGGTTAATTGCACAATGGAAAACACAGATCTATCATTTGAATATTCAGAAGTAGAAGCGCAAATAAACGGGCATATAGAATCAATAAAAAACCCGAAATCAGGAAGAATAACAGCAAATTCTATCGGGAAAATAATCAAAGAGAATTCAATCGTAAAAATCCAATGCAAAATTGAAACCAAACAACATATTACACAATAAATAAAGGAGTCAAAATGATAAAAAAAATTTTTATATCAACAGCAGTCATATTATTAGCAAGTTCAAATATAACATTGGCGATAGACAAAGCGACAACAGGAGAAAATAGAATGAAACAAATAACACAAACAGCAGGCAAAGAACAATTAGGCAATTTTGCACCTGAATTCGCACATTACAACGATGACATATTATTTGGAGAAAATTGGAACAACAAAGATATAGACACAAAAACCCGTACAATCATAACAGTAGTAAGCCTGATATCGCAGGGAATCACAGACAGTTCAGTGAAATACCACCTTCAAAATGCAAAAAATCACGGAGTATCAAAAGAAGAAATTGCAGCAATAATAACAAACACAGCATTTTACGCAGGATGGCCAAAAGCCTGGGCTGCATTTAATCTAGCAAAAGAAGTCTGGACAGATAACTCCACAAAGTTGAGCGAAAAAGAGAAATACCAAAATTCAATTTTATTTTCAATAGGAGAAGAAAATAAAGCCTACAGTAAATATTTTAAAGGAAAAAGCTATCTTTCACCAATATCCAGCAATCAGGTAAAAATGTTCAATGTAACATTTGAACCAAAATGCAGAAATAATTGGCATATACATAAAGCCAAAGAAGGCGGAGGACAAATACTTATCGCAATAGGAGGAAGAGGTTACTATCAAGAATGGGGAAAAACGCCAATAGAAATGCTGCCCGGCGATGTAGTGAATATCCCCGCAAATGTCAAACACTGGCATGGTGCTTCACCAGATAGCTGGTTTTCACACATTGCAGTTGAAGTTGATGGACTCGAAACTTCAAACCAATGGTTAGAACCAGTCTCTGATGATGAATATAACAGATTGAAATAAAAAGTACCTAATCTAATCAAGCATATATAAAACACACAAATAATTAATATAAATTAGTTAAATGAGGGTTACCAAGCAACAAAAACTCGTGAATAAATATAAAATACGAATAACGAGGCTGAAAAGATGGTTAACTTGCAATGGTACAATGAACTGGCAAAACCGGCATTTACACCGGCAGCAGAGATATTTGCACCGGCATGGTTAATCTTATACAGCTTAATATTTATATCGTTTTTACTTTATCTGAAATCAAAAAATAATCTTCCAAGCAAAAAAAGAGGCTTTTCGATATTTTTTGTACAGTTAGTGCTAAATATAAGTTGGACACCAGTATTTTTCGGATTAAAAAATCCGTATCTTGGACTAATAATAATCTGTGTATTGGCAATATACATAATATTAACAATAATTGAATTTTACAAATTTTCAAAACTTGCGTCATATCTGCTATTGCCATATCTGGTCTGGGTAATATTTGCAATTTACCTAAATGCCGGAATAATTATTCTCAACTAATTTTTTGTAATAGAATTACAAATATTGAATTATAAATAAAACAAAACAGAAATCAGGTAAAAAATGAATGTAAAATCACTAAACATAAAGTTAGCAGGGATAGACGAAAACGGAGAGGAAAAAGAATACAGCATTGCAGAATTAATCACAGGACAAACAATCCTCTACTTTTACCCCAAAGACAATACAACCGGCTGCACACAAGAGGCATGCGACTTTAGAGAGAACAAAAACCGCTGGAGTTCAAAAGCAACAGTAATAGGAGTCAGCCCCGATTCGATAAAAAGCCATATTAATTTTCAAAAAAAACACGGACTGAATTTCATTTTGCTATCGGATCCGGAGCACAAATTATCTGAAACATTAGGTGCCTGGGGAGAAAAAACGATGTACGGCAAAAAATATATGGGCATAATTCGCTCAACATTTTTAATCAACAAAGAAGGCGAAATAATCAAAAAATGGACAAAAGTAAAAGTTAAAGGGCACGTTGAAGAAGTACTCAACAACATTTAGTGAAAACTTAATATGTAAACCCGCCATACAAAACAGGAATAGCCCATTTAAAGATTATAGCTTGAGCCAAAGAGCATCATATGCCTTCAACCGCACAGTAAGCTTTTTGTTTTGGACTTTAGCCCTAACCATCTTATCCGTTAACAAATCCTTTAAATAAACGTCCTTGGATTTTTTACCGAAATTATCATCAGTAAATAAGACAGTCGCACGAATTTTGCTGTTAGAAAGGTTATTAATAACGACAACCCTGTCATCATTATACGCTCTGACATAAGCAAAAACCTCAGGCGATTCGGTTTTAATTTCGGTAAAATCCCCGCGCGTCATTACAGGGTTATTTTTTCGGATCTTAATAAGTTTTTTAACCCGAGAATAGACCTTATGATTATAAGAATCATTATTATTCATAGCGTTAAAAAACACCTGACGTTTAATAGGGCCTCTATTTATGTCCCTACTATCAAAATAGCTTAACATCTTTGTACTATTTTTAGTTTGAGACTTTTGTTTAGCTTCACGCAATTTTGCACTTTTCTTGGCATTAGCATAATTATTAGGCATTCCGATCTCGTCCCCGTAATATATGATAGGGAGCCCCGGTAAAGAAAGTAATATAGAAAAAGCCATGCCAATTCGATCTGGATTACGATCAAGAAAGCTGGCCAACCTGCCGCTAACGCCGTAACCTTTTCTAAAAGTAGCGCCCTTTGGGGATAGACCATCGTACAGCAACTCGCGAGTTTTTTGATTAACCATCTCTAAAGTCAATTCATCATGAACTCGCAGAAATATCGCCCAAGCAGCAGAATTAGGGATATCGGGTGTATTTTTGTAAGCCTTCCAGAAATACTGATTATCAGCCGCAACCAAAGAAGCCCATATTGCCGGCATGTATGGGAAGTGGTAGCATATTTGAACTTCATCTGTCCGATTAATTTCTCGAAACTCACCTTTTATAACGTGTTCAACTTTTTTATCAGAACCAAAATACGGAAGAATTTTCTTAGGTTGTTGACACGCCTCAGCCTGAATAACGGAACGAGGAGCTATAGTCTGCAAAAAAGCACTGATAAGCTTAATTACATAATGAGTTTGCGCTAAATTTTCAGCAATAGTACCCTCTTTTTTTATGTAATAAGGAATAGCATCCATTCTGAAAATATCGACACCGATATTTGCCCAAAAGGCAACAGTATCAAGCATATAATAAAGGACCTTTGGGTTCTCCCAATTTACATCCAGTTGAAAAGGGTAAAATGTATGATAAACATAATAATCCTTACCTTTAATATTCACCTTTCTGTAGTGATTATCGGTAATTTCAGGAAAAATCAAACGACGTTTAGTTAAAGTACCGTCTTTTTCTGTATATTCAACGACATAACCGAGTTTTTCATCTTCATACTGACGATATACAGGCATGTCCTCTCTGACAACAAAATAATGTAACTTGTCTAAATCACCTTTCAAAGCTTGTTGAAACCATTCATGCTGATCTGAAAAATGATTCAAAATAAGATCTGCCTTAATCTTAAACCCTTTAGCTCTTGCAGCGGAGGCAAACTCTTTAAATTCATTAATACCGCCAAGATCAGCACGAACGTTTCTGGGATCCCTAACATCAAATCCGGAATCATTCATGGGCGAATCAGCAAAAGGAAGAATATAAATAGTTGTCACACCCAAATCCTTCAAATAATCAAGCATCCCGATTAAGGATTTAAAAGTAGAAGGTTTGCCGGACTCGTCCACACCAAACTGTTCAGGATAAAACATGTAAACAACCTCATCCTTGTACCAGTCTGATACGCGTTTCAAATCATCATTATACAACTCATCCGAGCGATTAGCCTTAGCAGATTTTATAATTTGTAAAACATTTGAATAAACAGAATCAACATTCTCCTTACCATATATGTGAGATATAGCAGATTTCATTTCATCTTCCAATTTAGCAGGCACAAGCTCACTAGTTTGAGTTGAAGTAACAGAAGGAAGAACATTGGCAAAAGAAATCGAACAACCAAAGTCACTAACAAAAACAAATACTAATAAAAATATTGAAAGAAGACGCCTAAACATACTAACAGCTCTCATTTTTACTACTGAAATAATTATGGAATTTACAAAAATTTAAGTCAAGAAAATTAGAGCAAAATTAACCAAAAGAACTAATACAAAATGAGCCTAATAAAAAACATAACTAATCACCATAAACCGGTTTAATAATATCCTTGCCAAAAATTTTCAAATAACGAGTTTTTCTGCCAAATTTACAATTGAAAAACTGTTTACGAGCACCCTTAAAATCAAAAGTAAACTTCCAAGGAGTATGCAACTTATACATAAAATACAATCTTGCGTAAAAACAACTGGGTATATTGAGCTGCCAGGGTTTACAGGTGTAATGAACCAATACCGGAAGCTTAGAACCGGATTTAAACTCATTATATTCAGCATCATCATTCAAAGCACCGACATCCTTAGAATTTTCAACCAGCATGAAATTGTACTTAATAGGCAATTTGCAGTAATTGTCAATAAAAAACAGATTCAAACAATCCTGATCCATAAAAGCAAATCTCTTGTTTTTTAACATATCTAAAGCCTTTGTACAAAAATCCATATCACGCAGCTTACGCAAGTCAAAAAGCAAGACACCGGCATTAAAATAATTTTTCATTTGCTCGGGTGTAAATTTCAAATTGCCAAAGAAATAATCAGAAGGCAAAATCCTCCTACCACCCAAATCTAATCGCACAAACTTGTTAAGTAAACCGTTAACAGTAAAATCTGAAACAGCAGCAACAGGAGAATCACCCATATCAGTATCAAAAAGTTCAGCGAGATCCTCACAGACTAATATATCACTGTCCAAATAAATAATCCTGTCAACATCGCAACAATTAGCTAAAATTAAGCGATAATATGTCGCAACAGAAAGGTAACCTGAAAAAATATCCAAATCCGAGACTTCAATCCAATTAACAAATGAGTTATAACGCTTAATCAAAGATTCAATTTTATTTCGAGTCTTAAGCTGAAGCTTGCTATGAAGCAAATAAAAATTAAGCGGGTGTTTAGAATTTTTAAGTGCAGAATAAATCGTCACACACGCGTGTTGAGCAAATTTTTCATCAAAACCTAAAGCTACATTTATCAAATTTTTATCCTAGCCATCAGTTAACAGTATGATTATAATACAAATTAAACATATTTTACAAATTTTAAATAAAATGATATTCTAAATAAATCAAAATAAGATAAATGTAGGGGAGAAAGAGATGAAGAAAATTTTATCAGCCCTGTTAGTATTTCTAATGGCAGCAACAAATGTATTGGCAGCCGTAGGTACTGA
>CASEVT010000056.1 GCA_949291445.1 uncultured bacterium
AGCAAGACAAAAAAAAGGACTCTCTCACAGAGAAGCTGCTGTGTTGCTCGATTGTGAAATAGAAGAAAAAAATAAAGAAATATTTGCCCTCGCAGAACAAATTAAAAAAGATTTTTACGGCAACAGAATAGTTCTGTTTGCCCCGCTTTATCTTTCAAATTATTGCATAAACGGTTGTGTATATTGTCCTTACCATTTGAAAAATAAACATATTCCGAGAAAAAAATTGACACAAGAAGAAATTAGAAATGAAGTTATCGCTCTTCAAGATATGGGGCATAAACGGATTGCTATTGAAGCTGGTGAGGATCCTGTTAATAACCCCATTGAGTACATTCTTGAATCTATCAAAACTATTTATAGCGTAAAACATAAAAACGGATCTATTCGTCGGGTAAACGTAAATATTGCAGCTACTACCGTTGAAAATTATAAGAAGTTACACGATATCGGCATTGGTACATATATTTTGTTTCAGGAAACTTATAATAAGGAAACTTATGAAAGGTTGCACCCGACAGGTCCAAAACACAATTATGCTTACCACACTGAGGCTATGGACAGAGCTATGGAAGCCGGTATTGATGATGTAAGTTTGGGCGTGTTGTTTGGATTAGAGTTGTACCGGTATGAGTTTAGTGCACTTTTGATGCACGCAGAACATTTGGAAGCGGCTTTTGGTGTTGGACCTCACGCAATTAGTGTTCCGAGAATTAAAAAGGCCGACGATATCGATCCTTCCGCTTTTGACAATGGTATTGATGATGATATTTTTGCTAAGATTGTTGCTTGTATCAGGATTGCAACTCCTTATACCGGCATGATAATTTCAACAAGAGAATCTGCCGAGTGCAGAGAAAGATTGTTGCATTTGGGTGTTTCTCAAATATCAGGCGGTTCAAAAACAAGTGTTGGCGGATATTACAACCCAATGCCCGATTGGGAAGATTCTGCCCAATTCGATGTTTCAGACAGACGTCCGCTCGATGAAGTTATTAAATGGCTTATGGAACTGGGTTATCTTCCGAGCTTCTGTACCTCTTGTTACAGGCAAGGCAGAACAGGCGACAGGTTTATGGAAATCTGCAAAAGCCAGCAAATCCACAACTTCTGTCATCCCAATGCTATCCTTACGCTGAAGGAATATCTTGAGGATTACGCTTCGGATGAGACTAAAAAAATTGGCGAAGCGCTTATCAAAAAAGAGGTCGAAATTCTTGAAAGCGGCGAAAAGGTTAAGGCTGCCGTTATTGAAGATTTGAAAAAAATTGAGCACGGTGAGCGTGACTTTAAATTTTAGTCAGTTTTTTTTAAACTGTTTTAGGACACAATTATCAAAAAGCCGACAGTAAATCGGCTTTTTGTTTTGGTTTTGGTTTTTGTATTTATTTTATTTATTGAGTTTGCGGTTTATTTGTAATTTATCAGGATTTTATCTGGAGTTTACCTGCATTTACCGCAATTTGAGCAGCCTGCGCAACGTTCGTAGGAGGCGCAGTATTTGCAATTTTCTTTTTCAAATTTGAAAATTTTATTTTCTTTCTCTTCCTTATCTTCTAGGATATTTTGAAAAAGACTGATTTGAGAGCATTGATTTATTTTGGGGATATCAAAATAAAGTGGTTTTGAGCTTTTGTAATTCAAATCGGATAAAAAAGCAATTTTTGCCTGATGTGCTTTATTCAAAACGGGTATCCGTTTACCGTGCTTGTAAAATACATTGCCGGTTTCAAAAAAAACAAAGGTAGTGTCGTTATTTTTACACTCGCAAGAAAGTCTTTCAACCCATTCGTAATGCAATGGTCTGGAGCCGTTATAATTTTCACCGCCGCACCAAACTTCCTCAATAATACCTTTTTGTAAATATTTTTCAATAGACACAGGACCTATAAACGGAGCAACCATTACAGCTTTGTGCTTAAATGGCAAATCAAGCAGTATAGGGATTCTTTCATCAGCTCTTTTTTGATTTTCGGCAGTAATATGAAAAAAAACATTTTCCCAGCCATCACCCCAATCAACCGGAAGCGATTTTTCGACACGTTGAGGGCGTTTGGTAATAAGTATAAATATTACATCAGGACGTTTTCTTATAATCTCCCAAGCCTCATCACGCCATTCATCCGCCTGTTCAAGAAAAAAATCCGAAGTCATACAAACCCTAATAAATTCACCGCTTTTTATCTTGTAGTTGCCTTTTTTGTCTTTATGCAGGGGATAATCAAAATTGTTTTTAACGCGAAAGATATCCGCGCCGGACTTGTCCCGTTGTGCGTCCAAAAAGTACATATAACAATTCTGACAACCCTCACTGATCTTTACGCAACCATGCCACGGGTTCCAAATATCTCTCATAAAAATACCTGCTACGGTCTTATTTTTTTAGTTTATACATTTGCAAAAGCCCAATATGTAATGCCGTAAATACAACTGCCAACAAAGCGGGTATTTTATGTGATTTTTTCAATTTTCCCGCCGCATAACCGACACCAATACTCACCGCTGCGGCATAGCCGGTGAGTTTTACATAATTAGGCTGTTTTTTTTTGTTGTTTTTTGGAGTTTGCACAAAAGACGGCGTAAGATTCGTTACTTGCGTTAATTGCATTTTTTCTCCTATGGTAACTACTTAATTTTTTTCAAAGAAGACAGGAAGTTATTACGTTCCACGTCACCGTCAACTTTGGTCAAAAATACCTGACAATCTCTTTCATCAGCATCAATAGGCGGAAGTTGTTCGAGTTCTGCAGCATAATATAAACTGTCATTTCTACCGCTCAATGAAACTCGATTGGCAAGACTGTTCAGCGAAAGATTTCTCAATGCACCTGCGAATCCCTTGTTTTTATTGCTAAATTTCGTATAAATTCTAAGCGTTGCATCTCTGGATTCCAAATCAAACCGACCGATTATGAAAGAACTCAACTGGGGTGCGGAGGATTTGATCATTATTTTTTCTATTACATTATTTTTAATGACCAGATCACCGTTAATTTTATCAAAATTACCCTCAGGTATATTGACCAGATCCACCAGTGTAGACGGACTAATCATCGCCATAGGATTTCTGAAAAGTGACGCAAATTTCAATGCATACTCAATCAGCCCGACTTTGCCTATTGTTCCGTCTTTTATTACGAATTTTATGATACCGTTAAGTTTTAATGAGTCATCTGTGTTTATTTCAATAATGCCGCTGGCTTTACCTGAAATCTCTTTCTTCAGTGCAAGCAGTGATGTAGCTATTACATCGGAATCAATATCTTTAACCCCAAGTTTGACGCTATATAAATGATTTTTCAAATCACAAACAACTTTACAAGAAGAAATCCCTTCGGCAAAATCAAATCTGTTTGATTTAACTTCTAAAACTCCGTTTTTATCAAGTGTAAGATTTGCTTTAAGATTACCGATATTTATTGTTTTGTAAGAACCTTTGACCAGATGCAAAATGCATTCCTCTATTACGAGAAGTCCCGTATCAAAAGTGTACGAATCATAATCTTCTTCATTTGCGTCTTGTTGTGCAAGTGTAGATTCTTTATCAACGCCGCTTACTGCATTTGTGTTCTGGTTATTAAATGATTTCATCAGCCTGTCTATATCAATATTATCGACAGTCAGATTAATATTTTTTATAATCACCGGAAATATCAGTTCATTAACCATGTTTCCGTTCAATTCGTATTTAGAGCGTTTATATCTTCCCTTAGACGTTAGATAAATTCGATTTTTGTCGGTATAAAAATTACCTTCGTTAACCGCAAGTCTCAAAGATGGAAGTCTCACTCCCTCAACCTTTAGATCACCATCCAATTTAGGAGTTTTATCCATTTCAATAACTCTTAATTTGCCTGCTATTGTTCCTTTTTTAAACATCCTTTGACCGATAAGAACGTTCAAAAATTCACTGGGCAGCGGTTTAGGGATCTCAAATCCAAGATCCTTAACGAGTAATTTTGCACAATCAACATTACCGCTAATTGTAAGTATCGGCTTTATGCCTTTAGAATTTTTATCTATCACCGATGCTATGTAGTAGTTGATTTTCTTTATATTCAACAAATTATTTTCAAAATGCAAGTCAGCCGTCAGTGCTCTGTCGTAATTAACCGGACTCAGTGACGCACCGTCTACCAGAATATCTTTACCCTTGGCAATTTTTGTCATCCATAGTATGTCAAACTTGTTGTAAATCGCTTTGACATACATTTTCATGTTGGAATCGCCCGTTAACGTGAGTGGGCAGCCGGCGAGTTTTGAGATGTAGTCTTTTGTCAATTCATTTGTCGCAACTCCGGTTGCTTCTATGTTTATATTTACCGATTTAGTGTAATCTTTAACCGTACCGAAAAATTCAATTTTATTTTTCTTATTTGAGCCGTACCAGCCCTTAAAATCTTTTAGTTCTATATCATTTTGTTTAATAACTATAAGACCGTCAGAAAGCGTAACCGGCAGATTGCTCATCGGAATTAGTGTAAAATTAATTTTGCTTAATTTAACTGCCCCATTCAAACCTTCATTGGTCATATTGACTTTGAAATCAAAATCACCTTTCATGTCCTTGAAAAATATAAGCATTTCCTTGCCGTTTGGAACAATTAAATTTGACTCAAGCAGTTCGACAACATTTTTAACATCAAATTTCTTTGAAAACACTGTTAAATCAAACTTACCCTCATCATCAGAAACACTGTTTATTGTGAGTTTGGAATTGTTTATTCCCAGCAAACCATTTTTCACATACAATTTACGTTTTTGTATATAGACATTTCCGTTATCGCTCAGGGCAATTTTTATGGTCTGGTTATTTTTATTGAGGTCTATTTTTAGATCAAAGCGGACGTATTTTGGATCTCTTTCGCTTGTGATCTCCATGTTTTCGCCCAGAATTTTGGCTGTAGTATCCTTGTCGAGCTTGTATACGATATAGCACCTTTTTAAATACATGAGTGAATCAAACCATTGAACACGCCATTGAGATTTTTGTTTTTCTTTTTGCTCCTCTTGCGGGAACAATTCGGTTATTTTGTTTACATCCAAGAACAAATCATCCAGTCCGACCTGTTTTAGGACTATACGTTTTTTTAGAATCTTTGAAAATGAAATTACTGTATTAAAATTTTTGACATATAACAATGTTTCGTTGTTTTTAGTCATTTTAATTTTGTCAACTTTAAATACCAGAACCGGAGAAAAACTCGTTTTCAACTCCGGATTTTTTATGTCTAATTCAACTTTTGCAGTTTTTGCCAGCTCTTTTTTGACCAGATTCTGAACTTTAACACTGGATACCACTTTGGGTAAAACCTTCAAATAAATCACAAATGGTATTGTAGCCATTATGAGAATAAGTGTACAAACAGCTATTATTATTTTCAAATTTTTCGACATAACCATTAAACTCTCATCAAACATTTATCAAGAACAAGAAAATTATAACATAACATTAAGTCTGATTTTTACTCAATTGAAACTTTAACGATAGCTTTCTTAACATAAGTTGAAGCACTGGCACTAATTGAGGGCATATGGGCATCTTCAGGAGTAAATATTAAAAACATACCTTCAGTTGCGTGAATAAAACTGCCTTCACCTTTCAAAAATTCAATATCATTTTCCTTGTCATACTTTGTAAGGCTTTTGCAATTTTGTATATTTGTATAACCTAATTTCTCTTCGCCAGTGATGATGTATTGTATATCAATATATCTTCTGTGTGCTTCAAATTTTCCCTCAGACAGGTTTTTTGTGTTGTAATCTTGAATATTAACAAATATATCTTCCCCCGAAATTTCATATTTTCCGTTCTGTTTGGATTTTAGATCGGTATTTTGAAGGTAATTCAGACCCTCTTGAATTTTTTTTCCCAGTGAAAAATAAAATTTTGCATTTTCAATTCTATCAACTATCATCTGCCCTCCGGTTTGTTCTTCTAATCCCAAAATTAATTCTATTGCGCAACCTTGTTAGATCAAAGATTTTTAACTATTATCCTTCAAAAGTACAAAATAATCTAATTTGAGTTAACATGCTATAATTAATATGAATTTATTAAAAATCAGTTGAAATGAAGAATAATGATTGAAATAACAAGCCTTTCAAATCAACAAATAAAAGATGCCGTAAAACTTCAACAGAAAAAATATAGACAACAAACAGGTCTTTTTATTCTTGAAGGATACAAAGTTATTTTTGAAGCATTCAATTCCAATGTTGAGATTAGGTCTGTATACACTGACGAAAAACATTATAAAAAATTTGAGTTTATAAAAGAAAAGTTGGTCGTAGTACCGGAACAAATACTGAAAAAATTATCAACGACAGAAAGTATACCGGAAGCAATAGCTGTCGGAGTACAGAAAAAATATACACTTGATGAGATGCAAAAATTAAAAAAAATTGTGCTGTTGGAGAACATAAAAGATGCCGGAAATTTGGGCACGATTATTCGTTCAGCGGCAGCATTTAAGATTGACGGAATCATTACTGCAAAAGATTCTATAGATATTTACAACCCGAAGGTGGTTCGCTCGGCTGTCGGTGCGCTTTTCAAATTGCCGATTTTAAGAGTTGAAGATTTGACCGGATTAAAGAAAAAATTTTCTGATCATAGCTTTATAGCAACCGTCGTTAATCAAAAAAATATCCAAAATCCCACTACGATAAACTATAATAAACCATTTGTACTTTTGTTCGGTTCTGAGGCAGACGGACTCAGCGAGGAGGCTGTTAACCTTTCTGAGATTAAAACTACTATACCGATTAGCGATAAAACGGAATCGTTGAATTTGTCTGTTGCCGCGTCAATTATGTTCTACATTTGCGCTAATTATTAAAAAAGTTGAAGTCATATTATTTTTTAAAAATTTGAGAAGATAACCTCTAATACATGATTTCAAGTATTTTTTAAGATTTATAAAAAAAGTTATTGTAAATTTTTAATAAAGTGTATAAAAGCCACTAATTGTATAGTTTTTAGCTTATACTACATCGGTAAAATTGTAAAAGAAATGGCATGCAAGGCTCAAAAATTGCCCAAAATATCAAAATTTGTTTTAATATAAGAATGTTCGGAATTTATTTGATGTTTAACTCATTACGGGGAAATCAAAATTCTTCGGAGGACTCAACCGGCTAATTTAGCCTGATTGCTGCGAGAAAATTTATATACATCGTTTAACCGATAAATAAAATTTTAAACACTACTATAATATGGATAGGAAATTTATTTTCTATCGATCGGAGGGAGAATCTTGTTAGAACACGGATACATACAAATCTACACCGGAGACGGAAAAGGAAAAACTACTGCTTCATTGGGATTGGCTTTAAGAGCTCTCGGTCACGGTTGGAAGGTTATGATTATCCAGTTTACTAAAGGGGATCAAGGTACTACTTACGGCGAAATTGCTTCTGCCGGCAAGTTTATGGAAAACCTTGAGGTTCACCAGTTCGGTATGGATAGAGTTGTTTACAAACATAACGTTTGTATGGATGATTACAAAGAGGCAAAAAAAGGCTGGGAATTGGCAAAGAAAGCTATTCAAAGCGGTGAGTATCAGTTAGTTATTCTTGATGAACTCAATATTTGCATCGCTATGAATATGATTAAAGTCTCTGAAGTTAAAGAAGTTTTATTGAACAAGCCTGAAAACCTTGAAATTGTGCTGACAGGCAGATATGCTCATCCGGAGCTTATTGCTCTTGCGCATCTGGTTACTGAAATGAAACCGATTAAGCACTATTTCGATATGGGTGTTATGGCAAGACAAGGTATCGAATATTAACGCAAATAATCCCTTTCGGGGATTAGCGGAAATATACGGAGAAATGGGGAAATACGGGAGGTTTAAAAAACTCCCTTTTTTTTGTTAGCAAACGTTAAAAACCTTTTGAAATTGTGTCAAACTTTTTCTGACTTTATAAAACGCTTGTTCTAAAACACTACTAATCGGACTGCTCTTCTTTGCAGACCAACTCAAGTTCACTCAAAATACCTTGATTTATTTCGACAACATCGGTACCGAGGTTTGAAAGTACTTTCATAGCGACCGAGTCTTGTGCTTGAGTAATTGCCCAGAGGATATTTTCGGATGCAATTTTAGTGTTATTAGAATCTTTAGCTTTTTCCCACGCCATCTCCAAGATTTTTTTAGCACGATCAGAAAAAGAGATATCTTTCTCAGCATAATCATGCCCGATACCCAGAACCCGTTCAACTTCAAAACGTGCGTCTTTTATGGTAATACCGAGTTTAGACAAAACTCTGGCACCGATACCGACAGCTTCATCGATTATTCCAAGAAGTATAAATTCTGAACCCACTATTTTTCTGTTCATACTTCGGGCTTCTTGTTTTGCAAACCGCAATATCGTAAGCGTTTCTGGCATTTGTTTTTCAATAGGTTTTATAATTTTATGTGCAAGTTCATTATCTTCAACACGTAATTCCTTGAAGATATTGTATGCAATACCGCTTTTAGCTTTCAATACACCCAGAATGATATGTTCAGGTTTTACCGTAGCACTGCCGAGTTCTTTTGCGGTTTCGAGTGCGAGGATCATTGTTTTGAAAGCATTTGGGGTAAAAATGATTTGTTTTTCTTCAAATTCTGCCTGTCTTGAGGAGACTTCCTGCAATTTTGAGCAGTAATTTTCAAGATTTATTCCGGATTCATTGAGAATCCCCACGACATCTGACTTACTGTCTTCAAGAATAGATTGGACAATCTGTTCTGTGCCGAGTATTTCATAGTGAGAAGCTGTCAATTTTGATACTGCTCTTTCCAGTACTGATTGTGAATCTTTATCCTTAAACAACGACAGAACATCATCATAATCGCTATTTCTTTCTTCGGTTGAGGCAATTTCTTCAGGATGTTCCTTTTTATTTTTTTTCTCCAAAAGTCTTTTTAATGTATGTTTTAATTTTTCTATGTCTACATCGAAAGAGTTGAGCAGGGCAACAGTTTCTGACTTTGAATCCCACATTAACGCCAGCAAAAGATGTTCAGTTATTATAGATGTACTTTGATATTTTTTTGCAATTTCAAAGGCTTTTTTGAACACATTTTTGGATTCCATACTAAAAGAGATTAAGGAGGAATCGCTAATGGGCACATTTCTTTTTGTTTCAAATTCTTCTCTTAATTCATCTGCATTTACGCCGGCATAGTTCAGCAGTCTCGAACATATATTGGATTTCAACTGCAAAATACCAAGCAGTATGTGTCTTGGTGATATTTTGCTCTCACCGTTGTCCATTGCTTCTTGTTGCGCAATTGAGATTACATTAATAGCTTTTTCCGTAAATTTTTCAAACAAAATAATAACCCTTAGTTGTAATTACTTTATATTAACCCAAATTTTTTCACTTGTCATCTGCATGTCGTTATTAATATTGAGAATATTACGATGAGAGCAAAATGCATAATTCTGTTTTTAGATAGTATTGAATAGATTATACCTGTACAGAGCAAAATTAAAAACAAAAATCCAAATCGTCCCGAGATTAAAATACCAGCGGCAATTTTGTGCAAAAAGATTATGCAGCCAAGCGTGATAATCAGGATTAGTGAAGCCAGATTTGCAGCCGTTGCGCTGTTTTCATTCTTCTTTTCGTCCTCGTTTTCATTTTCATTGTTATTTTTATTATCTTTTTCACACAAATACCCGTACCAAAATTTTCCCGCAATAAATGATATCGGATATAGCCACAAAAGAAGTTGCATTGGCGATTTATGAACAGATAATATGAAAACTATCAGCAGTATAAATATGTATAAGCAATTTATGAATATTATTTTTTCATAATCATCAAGTTCTTTAAATTTATAAAAGTAAGATTTTATCGTGTTATTTTTTATCTGAAAAAATAATATAATTTGTGCAACAAAATAAAATAACCACGGCAGCAAATAAAATACAAAAATCATCCTGTAGCATTGACTTGTGGATTGTCGGGTATTTTCAAAAAGGTAATAGAACTTTTTCAGAAAGTATTCTTCAAAAAACGGATAGCCATAGGTCGAGAACATGTAAAAGTGCCAGAAAAAAATTATCAAAAGAAAGCTCCCAAGACCCGTCAAAAAATGTACAGGTTTGAAAACCTCTTTTAGTTTTCCTGCAGCAGCGTAGACAAAAAGTACCGTAACCGTTGGTATCACCACTGATGCCAGTCCGGAACATAAAACACCAAATCCGGTGAAAATGTACGAAATCCACCAAAAATACTTTTTTAACTCCGAACTGCAAAATAATGTATAAATTCCGGAATATACGGCAATGCTTATGCAAAAACAATGAATCATATCTATTGTGGCAGCTTTTGCCAGAACTATATAGCCAAAACTTGTTGCAAGTATTAGTCCGCAAATAAAACCGTATAAGGGTGATTTAGTCTTTGTTCCTATAAAATAAACCGGCAAAATACCCAGTGTTGCAAAAAATGCCGAAGGTAAACGTGCGCTAAGCAAATCAGTGTTGTTAAATATCTTGAAAGACAAATTCTCTATCCAAAAATACAACGGCGGAAGCTCAAAATACAGCTTGCCATTCAAATATAAGTTCAAATAGTCACCATTTTTAAACATGCTTTTTGCAATCAACAGAAATTTTCCTTCATTAAAAAAATGATATTTCATCTCAGGTATGAAGAAAAAATAAAGTAAAAAGCACACAGATAAAAGAATTAATACAAAAAATTTGTTCTTATGCAATTTAAAAAAATCAACAAAACACTTACAAAACATATTTATTCTTCCAGTTTAATAAATTGAGCATTCTCCCATTGTAAATCGATATATTTGACCTTTTGTTCCATAGTTCTGACCTCGGGAAGTATGGAAGAGATGTTCTTAACTCTGTTATTAACGGTACTGTTCATTTCACCGAGCCGAATTTTAACATCGGGCAACTGAACATAAATATCCTTAGGATTCCTAAAATCAAGGTATTTTACTTCTTCATCACTGTAGTATTCAATTGTTTTTGCGAGCATATAAATTTTGTTAATTTTTTCTTCGCTCCAATTTCTATAATCATCACCCTTGGTGCCGTATGTCAGAACAAGAATAGTTTTGTAAGAATCGTCTAAAGGCAGATATTCTCGTCCAATTAATTTTCCACCCTCGGCGAAAAACGCAATAGGAGCAACATTTTCAGCAGGCGAAATTGATAAAATAGGTTTTCGTTCTTCTATAATTAAATCTATTCTTGCAGGGAACCAAAATCTGCGGATGTAGACATTTTTTACCGGCTCGAGCTTTTCTATATCTTTTTCTATTTGTTTTGTATCAAAAAGATAAATAGGCCGTTGCGGAACTGGGGTTTGCCTCAAAACGGAAACTATCTTATACATTGGTGTAATTTTGTTGCCGATAATCTCCAAAGAACCGTTATTTACCGAACTAAACGCATTTTTTTCAAGGTACCACTGCGGCAATTTGTAAACCTTATATGCCGCAAAAATAAGCAAACCGAACATCAAAATCCGAACCAGTGCCCGCAATCTTTTCAAACCCATCTGACTGCGACGGACATTGCGCTGCATCTGGTTAATTTTCACACGCCGTGCTATATTTATGTTATTTTCATAATCCGGTTTTCTGGGTTTCATATCGAATTTAACCACATTTTATATTTTTTTATTCATAACTTATGAATTATTATTGTTAATTATTATCATGCAAAAATTACTTATTCAATCCTGCACCGTTGAGTATAATTTGAACCAGCATATCATAGCTAATTCCCATAGCCTTGGATTGTGCGGGCAAATCGCTTAAATCCGTCATTCCGGGGCTTGTATTGACTTCTAATACATAAGGAATGCCTTGTGCAAGCAGAAAATCGACCCTGCTAACCCCCTTGCAGCCGCAAGCTTTAAATGCTTGTATTGCTATTTCTTTGATTTGTTTTGTTTGAGTTTCAGAGATTTTTGCGGGTAATATAAATTCTGTCAATCCTGCCGTATATTTTGCTTCGTAATCATACCATTCCGTTTTTGTTTTAAACTCAAGAATCTCCGTAGCAAATATTTTTTCACCATCTTCCAAAACTCCGACAGTCAAACTTGTTCCGTCAAGATACTCTTCTGTCAGTACGTCTTGATTGTATTCAAAAGATTTTTCAATATACTTTAAAAATTCATCCTGATTGTTAACCTTGTACATTCCGATACTTGAGCCTTCCGAGACGGGTTTTAGCATTAAGGGATAATTCAAATTCTTAATTTTTTCAAGATAATTATCCTCTTTTTTCAAAAGTACGGATTTTATCAAAGGAATATCAGCACCCTTGAGAACATTTTTCGTAAACTCTTTATTCATACAGATTGAGCTTGCCAGAACGCCGCAGCCGGTATATGGTATCCCCATTACCTCCAACATCCCCTGTATGCAGCCGTCTTCACCATACTTTCCGTGCATTGCGTTGTATGCAACCTCTATATTTTTAGCTCTTAATGTTGCGGCAATATTTTTGTCGATATCAATTAATTCCACATTTTTATATCCGAGTCTTTTTAGAGCCTCAAAAATATTTTTTCCGGAACGCAGACTTACCTCTCTTTCGCTGGACGGTCCCCCGCATAATACAGCGATTTTTTTGTTTTCATCTATAATTTTTTTAACATCATATTCCATAATTTACTTTCTTCCTCACTTGCTTTTCCTAAAAACCGAACTTCTGGTTCAAGCGTTACATTAAATTTTTCCTTAACCAGTTTATACATTTTATTCATAAGAGCTAAAACATCATAAGAATCAGCATTTTGATAGTTTACGATAAAATTGCAATGCCTATCCCAAACCCTTGCACCGCCAACGCTCATACCCTTGACTCCGGCAGCTTCCAATAATCTTCCGGCAGAATCGTTTGGTGGATTTTTGAAGATACTTCCGGCGTTTGGTATAGTCAAACCGGGTTGTTTTTCCTTTCTGGCATCGATATTTTTTTTCATTAATTCACTTATAACTTCGGGTTGTTTTTGTATAAGCTTGAATTTTGCGTCTAAAAGGATATAATTTTTACGGCTCAAAACAGAATCCCTATACGCAAAGCACATATCTTTTTTCTCCAATCGGAGGATTTGCTTTGAGTCAAGATCAAAAACCCTGCACTCCACAAACGTATCTGAGACAAACTGATTGTGAGCTGAAGCATTCATATAAACCACACCCCCGACACTCCCCGGGAAGCATGCCATAAACTCAAAACCGCTCAATCCGTTTTTTTGTGCCGCTCTGGATAGAATCGGAACCATTACGCCACAGTCAGCAATTACGTCCGTATCTTGAAACTTGAAATTATTCAACTCTTTGGTAAGAATCACATCACTCTCAATTCCACCTGAAGCAATAAGTACATTTGAACATCCGCCAAGGATTATGCATGAATCAGAGTCCCTAAGAACTTCAACCAATTCATCAACAGTTTTTGGCAAAAACAAACGCCTTGCGCAGCCTCCGATCTTGAAGGTAGTATATTTTTTCAGTTCACAATCCACTAAGCAATCCACAGTCATTTAGACACTCGCTTTATAAAAATTTTCAATCTCTTTTCCAATCTTTGTCACATCACCGGCACCGAGTGAAATAACAAGATCACCGGACTCAAGCTGTACAGCTATCTTTTTTGCAGCTTCTTCAATCTTTCCGGATACATAAACCGCATTATCTCCCAATGCTTGTACAAATTTTTCTGAACTTATACCGTCAATAGGATCCTCAGACGCTGCGTAAATATCTAATACAAATAACTTGTCCACGGCATTAAATGCAGATAAAAAATCATCCCACAATCCCTTCAATCTTGAATATCTGTGTGGTTGGAATATTGCAACGAGCCGTTTATGTTCACAATTTTTTGCACTTTGCAATGTTGTCTTAATTTCGCTGGGATGATGAGCGTAATCGTCTATAATCTTTATTCCGTCAAATTCCGCCGCAAGCTGAAATCTGCGCCCCATACCGCTAAACGTTTTAAAATACGGTGCTATCTTCTCAAAATCAATCCCCGCCTCGAGTAATGCCGCAAATACGGATAAGGCATTATATATATTATGTTTACCGGGGATTGAAAGCTGCACTTTACCGAGCATTTTTCCGTTATATAGCAGATCAAAGCTTGATTCATATGCATTGAATTTAATATTTTCCGCCTGATAATCCGCATTTTCAAGACCGAATGTTATAAACTTCAATCGCGGATTTTGTTCGACCAACTTTCTTGTACCCTCACAATCGTTGTTTATAATCACCTTTGCATTATTTTTTAGATTGGACAAATGGATCTTGAAAGTATCAAGCAAACCTTGAAATCCGTTTTTATAAAAATCCACATGATCTATTTCGAGATTATTGATGACGCTAATATCAGGTGAATACTTAACGATCGTACCGTCTGACTCATCAAGTTCAGCGACGAAAAAATCTCCCGATGCAAATTTTGCATTAGTATTCAATTCCGGAATAATCCCTCCAACGCAAAAAGAAGGTTCCAACCCAGCCTTGTCCAATACATAACTGCACATACCGCTGGTTGTGGTTTTGCCGTGTGTTCCTGAAAAGCCTATAAATTTTCGGTTTTCATTATTTTTATTTTGCTCGGATATTAACTTTAAAATGTCGGAGCGATGACAAATTTTGAGATTCAATTCTTTAGCCTTAACCATTTCGGGATTATCAGGACGGATTGCTGTTGAGGCTACTATTATCATTCCTTCTTTTACGTAATCCGCATTATGTCCGATATAAATTTTAGCACCCAGCTCTTCAAGTTTTTTTGTGTATTTGCTTTGCGCAATATCAGAACCGCTCACCTCACAACCCGATTCTAACAGGTATTTTGCAAGTCCGCTCATACCTATTCCGCCTATTGCTATAAAGTGAAATTTTTGTTTATTATTATCCATTATTTATAAAATCCTCAATAAATCTTTCTTTAATTTTATTACAAAAATAATATTGAAATCACCAAATTTTTGCGAAATAAGCAAAATAAAAAGAATTTAAGTTTTTCTGCAATAGTTGAGTTAATGTGTTATAATCCGGCTATGGGACGAAAAATTGTAGCAACGAACAAAAAAGCATATCACGACTTTACGATATTTGAAAAATACGAGGCCGGAATGGTTTTGACCGGTACTGAAATTAAGTCTATACGCAAAGGTGCGGTCAACTTGAAAGATAGTTTTGCAAAAATCGAAGACGGAGAAGTTTGGCTTTATAACTGTCATATAAGCCCTTATGAACAGGGCAACAGGTTTAATCATCAGGCTGAGCGAACCAGAAAATTGCTTCTCAATAAGAAAGAAATTTTAAAAATGCTCGGTAAGGTTAAAAAAGACGGCTATTCCGTAATTCCGCTATCTATGTTTCTCGAAAACGGTTGGGCTAAACTTGAAATCGGACTTGCTAAAGGTAAAAAATTGCACGATAAACGCGAAGATATTGCCAAGAAAGCTCAAAATAGGGATATTGCAAGAAATTTTAAAATAAGATAAATTACCTGCAAAATAAGTGTGATATAATTTATATACAATCATAGGGTTTGTGAACCGCAAAATTATAAAAATTGTTTGAGGATAGAATTATGAAAATAATGTTTGCATCAGCGGAAGTTGCGCCGTTTTCAAAAGTAGGAGGGCTTGCAGATGTCGTCGGCAGTCTGCCAAAAGTTTTGGAGAAAATGGGGCACGAGATTGCAATATTTACTCCTTTACACGGTTTTATTGACGAAGAAAAATATAAGATCGAAGAAATTCCTAATTCAAAATTGATTATAAATTACAGCTATGGAGAATATTATTTCAAACTAAAACGCGCAAAACTACCTGATACGAATATTAATGTATTTTTTCTTGACAACAGCAAGTATTTTGCGCCATTTCAAACTGTTTATCCAAGAAATATTGATACTCGTTATGAGCATGAAAGATTTATTGCGTTTTCTCACGCTGTAATAGAATATGCAAAATTATTGAATTTTAAAGCGGACATAATCCATTCTAACGATTGGCATACGGCAATGATACCGGTGTATATGAAAGTTAATTACAAAGATGATCCGTTCTTTGCGCATACAAAAAACGTTTTCAGTATTCACAATCTGGCTTATCAGGGACAGTGGTTTGATGATTTGTTATATTTTGCACAAATTGATCACAAATATGTTTGGAATTGCTGGGGATTAGAACATTTTGGAATGTTGAACTGGATGAAGGGTGCAATCAATTATTCCGATAAGGTAATTGTGGTTTCCGAAAAATATGCACAAGAAATAAAAACTTTCGAAGGCGGTAACGGATTGGATTGGACTCTCAATCACAATGCTCATAAGCTTGTCGGTATTTTAAACGGGGTTGATTATAGTGTTTACGACCCTGCTATAGATAATTTATTGCCTAAAAAATATGATGTAAATTCTCTTGCAAACAAAGAAATGTGTAAACAGGCGGTATTAAAGGCATATAATCTGCCTTATTACGAAGGACAACCTTTGATTGCTGTTATATCAAGACTAGTAGAGCAAAAGGGATTTGATTTGTTTGGTCCGGTTTGCGAAAAACTCAAAGAATTGGATGCAAAATTCATTATCTTGGGTACCGGTGCGCAAAAATATGAAGATATGTTCAGATACTTGAACGGTACAAGCTCTAATATTCGGGCAAAAATTGAATTTGGAGCAGAGCTTAGTCATCTGATTTATGCGGGTGCAGATATGTTTTTGATGCCGTCGGCATTTGAACCTTGCGGTTTGGGTCAGTTGATTGCCCTAAAATACGGCACTCCGCCTATAGTTCGTGCTACGGGCGGGCTTGAGGATACGGTTGTGGGTTATCCGCTCGATGGTGCCACCGGTTTCAAATTCTGGGATTACAGTCCTTATGCAATGATTGATTGTATCCAATATGCTATGGAGGTTTACAAAAATAAGCCGGAATGGATAAAAATTGTTAAAAATGCCATGAATGCTAATTATAGCTGGAATTTGAGCGCTAAAAAGTACATCGATGCTTATACCAGCGTCTTGGACAACTAATACTCGATATTAACCGGTAAATAAAGCTTATATCGCTCAAAACAACTAATTAGAAGCAACAAAATCGCGACATTCTTTTGCAATGAAGTCCATTTGTTCTTTAGGGATGTCTGTGAAAGTAAATGCTGTCATAAATTTGAAAGTATTATCCATTCTGACCGGATTGGCATATACTAGTTCTGCGTGTGTTTTGATGGTCGTACCTTTCAAATATATCTCAATATATGCGTTTGTGTACGCGGTAATAAGTTTATCAGCGACAAAGCATAAACCTTTTGCGCAAATATTTTTTGTAATTGAACGAATCTCCTGTACGTCGGCGTCTTGGTCTTCAATTTTTAGATAAAATTCCGTTTCAATATCGGCTCTTAGGTATTCTCTGCGTTGTGAATGTTTGATATTTGTCGGAAAGGCAAGTTTATAAAATACTTTTTCACCGAGGCAATTGCTTGAGAGTATTGTGCTTTTTGCGTTGTAGATTCCGTCTTGTGCGTATATATTTATTTCAACTTCCCGTTCCGGAAGATCCGTGATGGAATCTAAAAATACTGTTATTTCATCGTTTTCTACATAGTAAATTGTACAAAAATAGTTTTCGTCATCTATTTTTATTTCTAATTTATTAGATGGCTTCAAAAAGTTGTAATTGTTCACATTTAACTCCCATCGCTATAAACTCGCCTAACATTATAACATTATTATTCCCAATTTTATAAATTTTAAACATGCAATTTGCAATTTTGACAAAAAAACAACTATAATTAATGAAAGTACCTTAAAAATATCTTGAAAACAAAGGAAGAGAAATGAAAAGAGAACCATTCTTTTATGATATAACACTCAGAGACGGCAACCAATCACTCAAAAAACCCTGGAATTTAGAAGAGAAAGAGTTGATTTTTAACAAACTCATAGAATTCGGAGTGCAGGGTATAGAAGTAGGTTTTCCGGCGTCGTCAGAGTTGGATTTTGCTGCTTGCAGCAGACTGGCGCAGATTGCACCTGAGAAAACTGTCGTTTCTGCTCTTGCCAGAACGGTTGAAAAAGATATACTCCGCGCAATTGAAGCGGTTAGTGTTTGTGCTAGTCCGAGATTGCATACGTTCATCGCTATGAGCCCTTTTAATATGAAGTATGTGCTCAATAAAGAGCCGATGGAGGTTCGAAAACTCGCTATCGATGCGGTTAAGTTTGCTAAAGAAAAAATGCCTAAAAATGGTGATATTGAGTTTTCTGTAGAACATTTTGGAGATTGTGCGGAAAATATTGATTTTGTTATAGATACCTTAAAAGAAGTCGTTGACTCCGGTGCTACGGTCATCAACCTTCCTAATACCGTCGAGAGAGAACGGATTAAAAATTTTGTCGATCTGGTCGAAAAGGTTTATAATGCACTACCGAAGGATATTTGTATTTCAGTGCATTGCCATAATGATCTTGGAATGGCTACTGCAGCAACTGTTGAGAGTTACTTTGCCGGAGCAACTCAGCTTGAATGCTGCCTCAACGGGTTAGGTGAACGTGCCGGTAATACGAATATATATGAGGTTGCTATTGCGTTGTATAACAGCGGAGTAGATGTCCCTTTGAATTTGTCTAATATTTATGAATTGGCTTTGACAGTTTCTGAGATGGCTAATGTTAAAATACCGGAACTTGCCCCGTTGATTGGTCCTCAGGCGCTCGCTCACAGAAGCGGTATCCATCAAGATGGTGCTATTAAAACAAAAGATATGCAAAAAGGTGCTTATCGTCCTATACATCCTACTCTTATCGGCAGAAAAGATGACGAAAAAATCGGATTTACCAGCCAATCCGGCAAAACTGCCGTCTTTGAAATTATCAAAGATGCAGGATATCCTATTACTAT
>CASEVT010000057.1 GCA_949291445.1 uncultured bacterium
CCATTGTACCCATTTTCGACACAAAATCCGCAACCGCTGCAGTAATTAATCCGTTTATCCTTTAAATATACCTTTTCAACATTATTTCCCGACTCATTAGCCCCTTGTATAAATTTGTCACACAACAAATCAGAGTTGCCGCCCTTTCTTGGAGACGAAGAAATTACCAGAACTTTTTTACTCATTGTCCACCTTACGCTTTCTTATATCAAACTAAAAACTACTCTGACATTAACTTATTTTAACCATTTTACTATCCAAGTTTAACACCTGAGAGCAACTATCAGTCAACTTGACTTTCTAACTCAAGTATTAAGCAAGTACCGATACTGAGATTGGAAAAGCTTATAGACCCTTTCTCAATAGAAAATTCAACAGAATTATCCTCATTAAAAAGGAATCCGGCATCGGTAATGTTAAACCCGAGATTAAATTCAGCAAAACTATTACTCAAATCCAATGAACACAAAAACAAAAGCGTTTTACCCTTCATCCGGTAATACCAGACAATAATCTTCTTCTCATCGGCACGCAAAAAATTCATTGGCTGCTTTGCAATAATATCCCGCCATTGAGAATAAAGATTCCGCATTTTAACTATGAAATCAAAAGTTCTCACATTTGTACCAAATTGAAACTTGCGCTCTTGTTTTTTGATGTACAAGTTGCTGTACTCACAATCTGACACAGGCGAAAGCGAACGCAACTCGTAACCTATTGCCATATATGAAGGCAAGTTCATAAAAATTGCCATAAAATACCTGCACTCGTTCGCCTTCTGGGACTCATAATAAATATTGTTAATCTCAAGATCACAATCGGTAGAAAAAATACATACACAAGGCGCAAACCGAAAATGCTTACGAAACGGATTCAAAAAATCATCAAGCCAATTTATATACTCTTCATTAAGGAATTTGTAATTCATATTTCCAAGTACAATATCAACATCCTTATTAATCATATCAGTAATGCCGTCAATATAATAATTATTGTAAAAAGACTCGGCAAGCACACGAAAATAGGGTTTTTCAGAACAAATTGTCTCCTTTAAAACAGCCCACATCTCCTTTGGGACGAAAACGTTTTTCGAATCGGGTGAAAAATCACACTCGTTTTCTGCTGCATTTTTATGGTTATAAGAGTATGCAATTTGATTATGCGCCATATCTGCACGCAAAAAATCAAAATTGAAGTTTTTTTGAAATTCATTAATTTTGTTTAAAAAATAATTCCAGACTTCCTCATTTGGCTTGTCTTTTTCAATATAACCATTTGAATCAATTTTATACCAGCGATAGGGGGTTATACACCCGATTATTTTAGAATCGGCGCTTTTATCCTTAACATCAAACACTGCGCAATTCATTTGCAGATCGAGCTTTTTAAACTTAACAGGCCTCATCGGATAATGTTCAGTAACAGGAATAGTCTCAAATCCTTCCCCCCTTATGTAATCCATCAACTCAATCCGTCTTTTCTCTTCATCGCAATCTTTAGGAAATAAAATATTAAAACGTTCATTTTCACCGAGTTCATATAAATTAGCCGGAGCAGATAAGTAGGTTATTATTTTATCTTCAACCTCTTTGTGTATAGAGTTATAATCGACTAACGGCGGCTCAAGCTGGTGAGTACGGGTTTTATCGAGTTTTATCCACTCGAAATATGAAGGATTCATAAATACAATTTGAGAAAACGAATCAGTATGCGGCAACGCATCAAAACCAACGATTTTGCCCATAGCATGCAATATATTAACAACCAGTTTCAACTGTTTATCCGCAGAATCATAACCCCTCACAGTCAAATCTGGATCCAAAAATTCATCACTCAACGACCAGGAATTTTGAACATACAAACTGCCCCTATCACCGGTTTGCCACAGAGGCATTACATGAATCCACTCCTCAGCCAGTGTCATTGCATATTTAACTATACCCCAGTATGTTTCGGTAATCCGCGGATTAATACCAACTATTTTAGCAGTTTTATACCAATCGGAATATTTACTTTCGCTTAAGACAGATGGATAATTTTTGGATATGTCAAAGGCTTTTTCAACCGGTTCTTTGCCGAATAATCTTTTTAAAGCATCCAAAGAAGCATCAAAGCTCAACTCCAATGCTTCTTTAGGATTCAAGTTGATATAAGAAATTTTAGCCATTATTTTCTACACGTTTGTAAAATTCTTCGATATCACGCATAATGCTGTCCAACCTTGCGTCGAGGATTGGGTATTTGGTCATACACTCTTTTATTGTCTTTTCATTTTCATCAAAACGTTTTTTATAATCATCCAGCATACCCTGCAATTCTCTGTACTCATTTTTCATTTGGTCTAACCTTTGAACAAGAGAATCCATGTTGTTTTGTACGCTTGCTTCTGCGATATTAGGATAACTTTCACTATACCAAGTTTCAGAGAGTCGTTTTTTATCACTTTCAATGAGTTTTTGAATCGACGCAATATCCTCACCATACGTCGCCAGATGCTCTTCTGATGACTTAATATGATATTCTAACCATTTTTTATTCGCTATTGCATCAACATTCTTTTTTTCGACCAGACTTTTATCCCAACAAGCTTGATCCATTTTCTTGAACAACTCCAGTTTTTCATTTGAAATATTCAAATGCTTGTTAGCATAATCAATCTGTCTTTGGTACTCTTGTGCTTTACTCCTGTAATAGTCTCTTTTCTCTTTGTTTTGTGCAGCATAATATCTTGCGACATTTTTGTTTTCCTCTGGCTCATTAAATTCTTC
>CASEVT010000058.1 GCA_949291445.1 uncultured bacterium
ATATTTTTTTGAACCCATCCTTAATCTTAGTACCAATATTTTTAAACCAATTGCCAATACTATTTAAAACTGAGTTGCCATTGGCAGAGAAATTTTTAAGTTTATTATAAAGATCTTTACCTTTTACCACCCCAAGAACAGCAAGTCCGCCAAGGAATAAACCTGTCAGGACTTTCTTAGCGGTATTCCATTTAGCATTTTTATCATCAACAGTATTAACGGGCGGATATATAGTTTTCGCAGGCGTTTGATAAGTATCACTCACAGGAGTTCTTTGAAGGGGAACGTTGGGAAGCGGATCGGGCAATGGTTGACCGGGCAATGACGGTGTACCACCCCGTTGAGCAACATAATTTTGCAAATACACAGATGGCGTACCTGTGACATAACCAACCAGATCTTCTGTAATTATGCCATTTGTTGTTAACACATCAAAACAATTCGGATAGATCGGATACATAGATAAATCTCACACTATTAAACTTCACAACTTAATAAAGTTCTTTTAGCGCCAAGAATTGCCTCAAAAAGAAAAGCAAGCTTAACAAATTTTAACACTCAGAAGAAATCATCCGGATATTACAAGGATTTTAGGGTATTAATAACATAATCAACAGCGCCACGATTTTTCTCAAAAATCAAAGCCGCATCAGCGCAAGCCTGATTGTAGTAATTATTATCATCAAGTAATTTTTTCATATCGGAATATAACTCATCGGCATTAGCAGAAAGCTTAGCCGCAGTAGTTTTTGTAAGGTAAGAATATATATCTTTAAAATTAAATACACATTCACCTGATAGAACCGGCTTATCCCAAATATTAGCTTCCAAAGGGTTATGTCCGCCTGTGGAAGAGAAGCTGCCGCCGATAAATGCAAAATAACATATTGAAAAGAACTTCATTAATTCACCCATAGTATCAAGCATTATAATCTCATTATTTACAAAAGTATCAGACTTGCTTCTTCTACCGCAAGAAAAACCGGCATTAACAATGAGCTGTTCAACCTGATTATATCGTTCAGGATGCCGAGGTGCTATTAGCAATTTGATATCAGAATATTCTTTTTTCAATCTTGAAAAATTACTGATAATTATTTCATCTTCGCCCTTGTGTGTACTTGCGGCAATAATCAAACGAGAAGCACCCAGCATCATTTCATCTTTCAAATCCGCAATTTTTTTCTCATCCTTATCAGCGGAGATATCAAACTTCAAATTCCCCATAACTTTTGTAATTGAAGGTTCTGCCCCCACATTTACAAGTCTTTGTGCATCACCGTCAGTTTGCATCAAAATACCTTTATACTGAGCCAAAACAGGTTTAAAGAAGAAAGAGAACTTCTTATACCCCTGATAAGAATGCGGAGAAATCCTTCCGTTTATAATATAAACCGGTATATTTCTTTTTTTAGACGAATAAACAAACTCAGGCCAAATCTCAGTTTCTGCAATCAATATAACATCAGGTTTGACAACATTTAAAAATGCATTTACAGAGAAAAAGAAATCAAAAGGAAAATAAGTTATCAAATCAACAACAGACGAAAGCTTTTTTTGCGCAATCTGTTGACCGGTTCTGGTCGTAGTAGATAAGACAATATTGCTATCCTTAAACTCCTCTCTGGTGCGCCGGATTAAAGATTCTACGGCATTAACTTCACCAACAGAAACAGCATGAAAGAAAATTGTATGTTTTTTTTCTAACTTAGAATGATAAAAGCCCAATTTAGTAAAAAAACCTGCCCTAAACTTTGGTTTAATCAAAAGCGCAACAAGGATTACAGGACTCAATACCAATGCAGCAAGTATTAAAAATAAATTATAAAAGAAAGAAAACATACAAACCTCATTTTCAACAAAACGGTAAAAAGCCCGCTAAATGCGGGCTAAAACTTATACAGTACCGGATTTCCAGCTGTTCAGATAAAGCTCCTGTTCTGCAGTCAGAGTATCAATTTTTATACCCATTGAATCAAGCTTAATTTTTGCAATCTCAACATCAACCTCATGAGGCAACGTATACATCTTATTTTCAAGTTTGCCTTTATTTTTGACAATAAATTCAATACCCAAAGCCTGATTGGCAAAACTCATGTCCATAACAGAAGCAGGGTGCCCCTCAGCAGCAACAAGGTTGACTAAACGCCCCTCAGCGAGAACATAAATTGACTTACCGTTTTTGAGTTTATATTCTTCCAAAGAAGGTCTTATCTGTTTAATTTCGACTGCCTGAGTTTTCAAAGCAGCGACATTAACTTCAACGTCAAAATGTCCGGCATTACAAACAAAAGCACCATCTTTCATAGTTAACATATGTTCCAAATCCACAACATGCTTGTCACCGGTCAAAGTAAGGAATATATCCCCAACCTTAGCCGCCTCAGCAATAGGCATAACCTGATAACCTTCCATAGCGGCTTCTAAAGCTTTTAGCGGGTCAACTTCGGTAACAATAACATTAGCCCCAAGCCCTTTTGCTCTTAAAGCAGCGCCCTTGCCGCACCAACCATATCCGCAAACAACAAAAGTTTTTCCGGCAATAAGAATATTAGCCGCACGCAAAATACCGTCAATAGAGCTTTGTCCTGTACCATATCTGTTATCGTATAAATGTTTGGTTAAGCTGTTGTTTACCCCGACCGTAGGGAATCTGAGCGAGCCATCTTTTTCCATAGCTTGCAAACGGATTATCCCCGTAGTGGTTTCTTCAGTTGAACCTATAATATCGGGAATCAACTCCGGCTTGCGGGAATGAATAGTCGCAACCAAATCTGCACCGTCATCAATAATTATATTTGGCTTGTGATTTAAAACCTCTTCAACATGTTTAGCATAAGTTTCAGAGGATTCACCGGCATAACCAAAAACAGGTATGCCCCAGTATTTAACAAGCCCTGCAGCAACATCATCCTGAGTAGAGAGAGGGTTTGAAGCAGCCAACACAGCATCAGCACCGCCCTCTTTCATCGCAATACACAATGCCGCTGTTTCTTTGGTAACATGAACGCACGCAGTGAGTCTTAAGCCTTTAAATGGCTGTTCTTTTCTGAAGCGTTCCATTATTCTTTGCAACACAGGCATATCCTTAAATGCCCATTCAATATTATTTTTACCCTGTTCAGCCAGAGCAATGTCTTTGATATCACATTTTACAGCAGTCGTCTGCATCATTCTCTCCTTTTGCCTAATCAACCATATCATATTATCATAAACAAATTAATATAATCCAGTATAAGCATATGCAATTAGTTAGCCGACACAAAATATTCAAGTCCAACTTTTAACACACTGATACCATCAACATAACAGCGGTTAAAAAGTTATTCGGTTAATTTGGAATTTATTACTAAATTTACTCAGACAATTTAAAGTCTTTTACAAAATTATATTAATAAATTATAATAAACCTGATAAGGGGAACAATAATGAAATTAACAGTACTAGGCGCAGGATGCTGGGGATTAACGCTTACGTGGCTATTAAGCGACAATTTTGAAAAGGTAACTCTCTGGGGCAGACACGTTGATATTTCTGACGAACTCAGATTGAACAAATCGGTTAAGCACCCATTTGAAATACAACTTCAGCAAAAAGTGGAAGTAACCTCAGATTTGAATCTGGCAATAAAAGATGCAGATATAATATTGCTGGTTGTAGCAACCGGCGGAATAAGAGAAGTCTGCCAAAATATAGCTAAAATAGGTCTAAAAAAAGAACAAATCATCGTTAATACGTCAAAAGGACTTGAATTGCCATCATTAATGAGAATGAGTGAGGTGATTAAGTCAGAACTTCCCGAAGCGAATATTGCAATCTTATCAGGACCAACTCTTGCAAAAGAAGTGCTAATGGGCTGTCCTACTGCAGCATCTGTTGCTTGCGAGAATATGGAGATTGCAAAATTAGTACAAGAAAAATTGACCGTACCCTCAAAATTTAGACTATACACAAATGACGATGTTATAGGCGTAGAACTTGGCGGTAGCCTCAAGAATGTTATCGCAATTGCGTCAGGATTTGCCGGCGCCATCAATCTGGGTGACAACTGCAAAGGTGCACTTCTAACACGAGGAATGGCTGAAATTGTAAGAGTCAGTACTGCATTGGGCGCAAAA
Source organism: uncultured bacterium (assembly GCA_949291445.1). GTDB lineage: Bacteria > Cyanobacteriota > Vampirovibrionia > Gastranaerophilales > Gastranaerophilaceae > Spyradomonas. Next base: position 4,119 of record CASEVT010000058.1, read on the forward strand.
CCCTCTACACTTTACGGCCTTTCCGGTATGGGCGATTTAATAGCTACCTGTTCCAGCCCTTTATCTAGAAATTACACCGTAGGCGCAATGATCGGCAGAGGCAAAAAAATTGATGATATTCTAAACGAGTTAGGTTCTGTCGCAGAAGGCGTTAAAACCTCTAAAGCGGTCTGTGAACTCGCTAATAAACTTAACATTGAAGTGCCTATATCAACTGCTATTTATGAAGCTGTTTACACCGACATAACCCCCAAAGAAGTACTCGATAAACTTATGAACAGAAAACTTAAACAAGAATAAAACAAAACAAATGCTATATTAATAAAAGTAAAAACCGAAATAGTCCACTACTTCGGTTTTTATTTTTAAGCAAATATGATTTTCAAAAATCAGTTATGACAATATAGTCAAGATATCCGGTTCCCCATCAGTAACGTGAATTGTATGTTCAAAGTGAGCGGATGGCTTGTGATCTTTTGTTGTAACAGTCCACTTATCCTCTTGAACGTACACATCATCAGTACCGAGATTCAACATCGGCTCAACAGCAATCGTCATGCCTGATTTCAATAAATATTTACTACCGACTCTGTAATTAAAAACAAAAGGTTCTTCGTGCATTTGATGCCCAACTCCATGCCCGCCGTACTGTCTGACGATACCAAGCCCCTTTGAGAGCGCAACATCTTCAACAGCACCGGAGACTTCATCGAGAATAGCCCCGTCGCGCATTTTTTCTATGCCTGCAAACAAAGCTTTTTCCGTAGTTTCAAGAAGCATTTTACAATCATCGGAAATCTCCCCGACAGGATAAGTCCAAGCACTATCACCCACCATACCGTGATAAGTTGCCCCAACATCAATACTTATAATATCGCCTTCTTTTAGTATTTCATCATCGGAAGGAATACCATGTACGACGTTATCATTAACAGAAGTACAGATTGTCGCCGGAAATCCGCCATAACCGAGAAAAGTCGGCACGCATTTGTTTTCTTTTATAATCTTTGCCGCCACCTCATCAAGATACTTAGTTGAAACACCTGGTTTCACCTCATTTTTCATAGCTTGATGAACCAGTGCAACGACATTACCGGCATAGCGCATTATTTTAATTTCTTCACGGGATTTTCTTCCGGCAGACATAATCAAATACCTCTTGTCACTAAATTACTGTTTTTAACTTTTCATATATTTCGTCAATTGAACCTGTAGCATCCAATTTAACGAGATTACCGCGTTTTTCATAAAAATCGATGAGCGGAGCAGTTTGTGAAAAATAGGTTTCAAACCGTTTTTTCGCAATCTCCTCTGTATCGTCTTTTCTTTGCACAAGCTCGGTTTGACAATAATCACAAACGCCTTCTTTTATAATCGGCATAGTTTTTATATTGAAAATAGCACCGCACTTCGGACAAGAACGTCTATAGACTATTCTCTCCATTAAGTTATCAATCGGGATATCAAAATAGATAACAGTAGTTTTGACTTCTTTGCCGGCATCAATCTCCTTTAGCATATCATCAAGCATATGAGCCTGTTCCAAACTGCGTGGAAAACCGTCAAGAATAAAGCCTTGTTGTACATCATCCTGCTTAAGGCGTTCTTTGATTATATTCGCAACAACTTCAACAGGAACAAGCTGACCTTTTTCAACATAATCCTTTGCAATCTTGCCTGCATCAGTGTTATTTGCCATAGCCTCACGCAAAAGAGAACCTGTATCAACATGAACAAAGCCTGTATCTTTTGCAAGTTTCTTAGTTTGTGTACCCTTACCGCTGGCGGGTGGTCCCATAAATATCAGTTCTTTTTTCATATAAACTCCTGTCTATTAAAAACGAGATTATTTTAGCACAGTGAAAAACCATTTGCAAAAAGCATACGATATATTTCTATATAGCCTTAAATATGTTACAATGTAGCCGGAGAGTTATGCGAGAGTTTATGAAAAAGAAATTATCAATAGCGATCATCTGGCACATGCATCAGCCTATATACAGAGCAGGAAAAGATCAAATCTATCTGATGCCTTGGGCTAGATTACATGCTGTCAAAGATTACCTTGATATGCTCGTTATGATTGATAAATATCCGAACTTAAAGTTGAACTTCAATTTAGTACCCGTTCTTTTGGATACAATTTATGAATACGGATACAATGAAGCTCATGATATTTATTCAAAACTCACAATTACACCGGTTGAAGAGCTAAATGATGAAGAAAAGACTTTTATTATCAACCACTTTTTTGACGCAAATTACCAGAACATGGTGCTTCATCACGGTGCTTATAAAAAACTTTATGACAAGAGATTCTCAAGTGACGAAATAGGAATTAATGATTTTTCAGCACAAGAGTACTCCGATATTATGGCATGGTTTAACTTGGCCTGGTTAGATCCGCACTGGCGTTCACATCCTATAATTGAAGAGCTGGCATCACGTGAAGTAGGGAATTTTACCCTGAAAGATCGTATAGCAATCATAAAATGTCAACGAGACATAATCCGACAAATCATTCCGACCTACAAAAAATATCAGCAGGAAGGAAAAATAGAACTCTCAACAAGTCCCTATTACCATCCGATCCTGCCATTGCTGATAGATATGAAAGATGCAGAACGCTCAAATCCGAATATTATTCAGCCGGAAATAGAATCAGACTTGAAAGAGGATGCAGTCTTTCAAGTTCAAAGTGCATTGGACAAATTTGAAAATATATTCGGACAAAGACCTAACGGTATTTGGCCTTCTGAACATTGCATAAGTGAAAAAACACTGCAAACACTGCAAGAGCTAAACGTCAAATGGACAATATCTGATGAAGGAGTGCTTGAACAGTCATTAAAAAGAGAATTTGTGAGAGATTTCAGAGGCTATCTTGAAAACCCTTATGATCTATGCCACGCATACGAATATCAGAAGAATAAAAAATCGATCAATATAATTTTTAGAGATGCAGTTTTACCAAATTTGATAGGCTTTGAATATCCGAATTATGATCCCGAAAAGGCAGCTAATGACCTTTATGAAAGAATAAAATCCATTCACTCAAAATTACAAAATTCACCCGACAAAAAACATCTTCTTACAATAGCAATGGATGGTGAAAACTGCTGGGAAAATTACACAGAAGACGGAAATGTCTTTTTGGAAACTCTATACAAACTAATATGTGATGATGAAGATTTAGAAACTACCAGAGTTTCTGACTATCTTGAGAGCGGAATTAAAACAATGCCATTGAAAAAAGTTCACCCCGGCTCTTGGATTAACCGTGACTTTATGCTTTGGGTCGGTGAACCCACAAAGAATCTTGCCTGGCAATATTTAGACAGAACAAGACAAGATTTGAAAGAGTTTGAAAAAGAAAATTACGATGAAAATCTAATAAAACAAGCCTGGCAAGAAATATACATTTGTGAAGGCAGTGATTGGTTCTGGTGGTACGGCGAACCGAACGACTCCGGACAGGACAACATTTTCGATCTGCTCTTTCGTTCAAGATTAAAAAATGTATACAAAATTCTGAATAAACCCATTCCGGAATATCTCGACACCGCACTGGAAGACTCATTATACAATAATTCACGTTATCCCAAAGGAGAAGTTGCGGGATTTGAGCTCACCGGATACGATGACGCAAAATGGACAAATGCCGGCTGCATAGAAATCCCCGCTAAACCGACTATGCAGAAAAATCGGTTTTTTAACAAAATTTTCTTTGAATTTGATAAAAATAATTTGTACCTCAGATTTGACGTAAACAAATATATTCTGGATGAACAAAACGGGTTCAAAGATTTTCATCAAATATATATCTACCTGAAAAATGAAAATATGCTTCCACAGACGGGCGCAAACATAAGAACAATAAATAAAACCGATTCTATTTTGCCGTTATTAAAAGAAAAATATACACACGAAGTTAAAATGACATTTTTTAAACAATTTAATTTCAGCGCACAAATAGCAGAAGCAAACAGGGATAACCTTTGGACTATACGATTAAGAAACAATATACACCACGTAATCGACGATTTTATAGAAATAAAGATCCCATTTGAGGATTTAGGGATAAAAAAAGGTGACAATTTACAGTTCTTTATCATACAAGGTTCATTAGGATTAGTTGATGACTTTTTTCCGAGAGATGCCTTGTTATCAGTTACCCGCCCTGCTTAAACCGATTTTTCATATTTTGTTAAACTCTATCGACTTTACAATTCTACAAAGTAGCATGACAAATTTCTGTCATTAATATATTATTAACATATACTCAAGAGAGTTAAACGGAGATTAGGACTATTAAAGAGAATCGTAATTACATAGAGAATACAACGGTTACAGAACAAAGTGCCCTGTCGGATGAATACGATAAATTCAGTAATTTGAGCACATCAGCATTACTGGCGAAAGTAGATGTTCCGCTATCACATATTCTCGTGGCAGACAACTATATGGTCATAAAGAAAATCTATGGTACGCCGGTTGTAAAAAGCAGGATTACAAATCAAGAACGAGCACTGCTTGCCAAGTATGATTTCAATCCGCTTGAATATTCCACAATTAAACAGATTAACGAAGAACTGGCATTGCTTAAGAGGTGGTCATTGTCTTTAGAACCGGAATTAAAAAAAGACTCGGATGAAATTATTAATATACGTTGCAAAGAGCTTAAATATCTTGCGGCTAACAGATATACACTTATAACCAATGAAATTTACAACGGATATATGGCATTGGAAAAATATTTTGAGGATATTTCTAAATACAGAATGTAACTTGAATTTTCTGCATTATAAATATAAATACTAAAGACCGCCCCAAGAGGCGGCCTTTTTTTCAGATATTCAGTTTTTATGATTTCTACTAGTAATCCCAGGCGGGTTTGTTTCTAAATTTTTTCTCCTTTTTTTTCATTTTAAAACAACTTTTTTCGTTGAACATAGTCTTGAATTCGTTCAGCTCGGTTTCAATATCCTCCAAACTGTCTTCTAAATCCATGCCGTAGTACTTGTTCTTAGAAATCACGAATGTACCTCCTATCGGTTTGTTCTATTGGACCGAAACTAATCTTTCGGTTCACATTATATATAACGGCATATTTTTAAAAAACTTGAGTAAAGATTTGTTAAAATTTATAAAAAATTTTTAAATCGAATAAAAAGAAGCTAAAATATACTGGGAGGAGATTAATCAGTGGTAGAAAGCACTTTTGACATAAACGGATTTTTAACAGAAGCAGTAAAAGAAGGTGCTTCGGATGTTCACTTGAGAATAAACGAGGTTCCTGTAGTCAGAATAGACGGTAAAATAATAAAAAAACCTCTTCCGCAAATAGAAGAAAAAGATATTTCACGTGTATTAAATATAGTTTTGCCTAAATACCTCAGAACAAAGGTTCAATCAGCGTTTGATCTGGATTTTTCGTACGAAATAAAGGGAGTCTCCCGATTCAGAATCAACATGGGCAGGCAATTAGGAAATACCTCACTGGTATTCAGGATTATTCCGTACGAAATTCCCACCTTTAAAGAACTAAAACTTCCTCCGTCGCTGGAAACCTTTTCGAAATTTCATAACGGAATAGTACTGGTTACAGGTCCGACCGGATGCGGAAAATCCACGACTATTGCCTCTCTTATTGATTTAATAAACCAAAAAGAACAAAAACACATTATAACTATAGAAGATCCGATTGAGTACATTTACACGAATAAAAATTCTATCATTACCCAAAGACAGGTCGAAATAGACACTTTATCCTTTCCGGATGGTGTAAAATACGCATTGAGGCAAGATCCTGATGTAATACTTATTGGCGAAATAAGAGATGTTGAGACAATGACATCAGCACTAAAGGCTTCAGAGACCGGTCATTTGGTAATAGCCTCATTGCACACAAACGATGCTATACAAACAGTTAATCGTATAGTTAATATGTTTGAAGTTAAAGATCGTGAACATATAAGAAAGCAGCTTGCAGAAACATTGAGAGGAAGTATTGCTCAAAAACTTATTGTCAAAAAAGACGGACACGGTCGAATACCGGCTTGTGAGATTATGGTAGTCACACCGACAATCAAGGATTTCATAATCAAAGATGAACTTGAACAGGTCTATGATCTGGTAAAAAAAGGCAGCTACAACGATATGATTACAATGAATATGTCGTTAATGCAGCTTATAAAAGAAGGAATGATTTCGCAGGAAGTGGCTCTTGATGTAAGCGATAATAAGGTAGAAATGAGTCAAATGCTCAGAGGAGCTTATCACGGAACTGTTGAAAGATTCAACATTAATTACTAAACACAACGATGCAAAACTTTACTACAGATGCAATTAATCTTAAATCATATAACCTTAGCGAATCAGACAAGATAATAGTCCTGTACTCAAAAGATAAGGGCATAATGCGCTGCGTGGCAAAAGGGGTAAAAAAAACCACAAGCAAATTAGGCGGACGGATGGATATGCTTATTGCGAACAAGTTAATGCTTCATAAGGGCAAAAATCTTGATACAATCTGTCAGGCAGAAGCCATCAATACATTTAAGAACACTCGCAATGATCTAAACAAATTATTTTATTCCATGTACTGTTCAGAAGTTGTGAATAGCTTCGGTATCGAAAATGACCCCAACAGCAAGGAGATTTACGAATTATTGTACACAACGCTCCAAAGTATTTCTAAAGCCGAAAATAAAGTCCAGTTAATTATATCCGTATTAAAATTTCAACTGAAATTAACTAATATAGCCGGTTATGCAATGGAATTGGATAACTGTATAAGCTGCGGATGTACACTAAAAGATACGGAAGAGATATACTTCAGCGCAAAACAGGGCGGTACACTTTGCAAAGAATGTAAAAACAGAACAATTGGAGCAATTAAGCTGCATAATAAGCTTAGGTTATTTTTGCTCACACTTCTCCAACTTGATTACAACACAAAATCCAGATATGAAGAACTTGCGAACGAAAAGGTATGCGATTTTTGTTTTAACTTATTAAAAAATTATGTAGAAGAATATTCACCAAAGAAAATTAAGTCAGCACAAATGCTTGAATTTACAAAGTAAGGAGTAATTATGGAGCTTTCAAATTATATAGAACACACTCTTTTAAAACCGGACGCAACAAAGGAGGAACTTGAAAAGCTTTATGAAGAAGCAAAAAAATATAAATTTAAAGGTGTCTGCATAAATCCGTGCAATGTAAAACACGCCGCAATATACCTAAAAGACAGCAATGTAAAAATAGTTACAGTAGTGGGATTTCCTCTCGGGGCAAATTTGTCGGAGGTAAAAGTATTTGAAACACAAAAGGCTCTGGATGATGGTGCAGATGAAATTGATATGGTCATAAATATTGGTGAATTAAAAAATCGAAATTACGACTATGTACTTTCAGATATTCAAAAAGTAAAAAGAATGTGTGGCGAAAAAATATTAAAGGTTATTATAGAAACTGATCTTTTGACGAAGGAGGAGATCATAAAGGCTTGCGAACTATCTGCAAAAGCCGGTGCAGACTTTGTAAAAACATCAACCGGATTTGTAAAAAACGGTATCGGTGCAACTGCAGAGAATGTAGAATTGATGTATAAAACAGTTTCTTCCCAAGGGCTTCAAGTCAAGGCATCTGCTGGAATAAGGGACAAAGAAAAAGCTCTGGCACTTATAAAAGCAGGCGCGACAAGGCTAGGGACAAGCTCAGGAGTTGCAATCGTCGAAAGTAGATGATATAAACCAATATCAATAAAAACTCTACTTTCAAGCGATTGCAAGAATAAAATTATTAAACCCTAGCAAACAGTTAGATTTCGTCTTCTTTGGGATAAAGGTTGTCAATAAGGCTTGACGGTTCGTCATTCGAAGCATTCTCATCACCATAAAAAACAGTCATACTGCTTGGTTTAAATGATTTATATTCGGTTGTGAGGCGTTCTTCCTCAGCTTTCAAGCTAAACGCACGAATTTCTGCATCAGTAACTCTACCGTCGTTGTTTTGATCAATCTTATCAAAGTAATTCAAAACAGTATTCATAAGACTGCTGTTACCCATAGCACCACTAGAGCAGAGTTGAACTATTTCCTGATAAGAAAGTCCTTGTTGTTGCAATTTTGAAGCCAAATCATTTACATCATTTGCATTAATTGTTCCGTCACCATCTTTATCCAATGCAGAGAAATTAGAAGTAAGATATTGCGCGAAAGAATTGTTGTATCCAATTTGTTGTAAAACCTCAGTAGAAGGATTGGTCAAGTCTTCAAAGCTCAATGAGCCGCTATTTTTTGAAAGTATTGCATACGTATTGGTAAGTCCGTATATAGCAGTATTAAAAAGACCGGTTCCATTGTAAACGCTCATAAACAGCTCCTTTCTGTAGTAGGACATGATTAGTTTAATAATTTTTCAACAAAAGTAAACCGTTTATTTAATGTATATTCAAAAGGTCCTGTTAAACAGGACCTTTCAGACTGAAAATTATTATTTACAAGGACATTCAACCTTAACTTCTTTGCATTTATCGTCTTTGATTTTTTTAAACTGTTTTTTCTGGCAATCATTGAGGATACACTTAAAGTTTTCCTTATGAGATTTTTTCATTTCCTTAATTTGTTTTTTCAAAGCTCTGACTTTTTTCTTTTGAGATTTAATGTCGGATGAGCAGGCATTAGAGCATTCCATCTGGTAAAGCCGGCATTTTTCTTCTTTGTAACATTTTTTAAGCGGATAAAAATCAGTAAAGAATTTTTCATCTATACATTTAGCCTGCTGGCATTGTGCCTCTGTCAGACAGAGTTGTTTGTAAATAGCCATTCTTTTGTTCCAAAATTTTTCTTTCATAGTAGATTCATCTTCGATAGCACAAGGCGGCTCACAAGTTTGTTGTTGAGCACAAGGTTGATTTAACGGGCAGCTTACTTGCACATAATTTGAAGGTTGAGCACAAACACTCATAACAGAACAAACAACCGCCCCCAAGAATGTAACCGCAAATTTTTTCATATAATTACTCCTTTTGCTCCAATTTAAATACAAATACATTATAAAGATTAGATTTAAGAATTTTATGCCCAATGGACTATGCCAACGGAGCTATTTCTTATTAAGAAGTATTAAAACAACTAAAATAAAAACAAAAATTTAGCAATTTTTTATATTTAACTTACTTTATTAGACTAAGGGGAAGAACTGTAAGACAAACGAATGGGAATATTAAACACACTCTCGGAGATTGCAAAAAATAAAAGCAAATTTGACCAATACGAAGAAACACAAAATGACACAAAACTCCAAAGAGACGAACTAAACCGACGCAGAGAACATACACAACAAGAAATAAAAGCAGCTAAAGAACTGGGCGAAACAATCATAGATGTTGTAGATATAATGGATCAACACTCTGAAGACATCGCAGAAAATGTAGAAACGGTTACAGAACCGCTAATCGGGCTTTCGCCTATTCTGGGATTTTTGCTTTCGGGCTTTTTGAGCAAAGAATTTATCGGAAAGCCGTCAGTGAGTAGACAGAGCAAGATTCATGAACAGTTTGTCAACTCAGAAGAAGTAAAAAATCTTGTTGACGAAATTCAAAAAGCACAAAAACAAGAAATCCCCAAAGGTCTCAGCAATGAAGAACGAATAAAATTTATCAACAATCAGACTAAAGGCTATATTCCCTTCAGTAGTTATAGTGTTACAAGAAAAAATGAAATTAATCGTTTAAAGAAAGTATTACCTGAATTAGGAGAAAAAGCGGAAGTATTAAATAAAAAATACAAAAAACTGATTGCACCTGAACTAAGAAAAGTCAAAATAGCAGTCGGAATTCCTATTTTTACAGCAATTGCGTCTTTTGTTGCAGCAAATATTTATTCAACAAAATTGCAAGTCCAAAGTTCACGTGTAGCAAGATACCAAGCAAGAAAAGTTCTTGAAGACCCCAAATATTTTGTAAAATACACGCCTGAACAAATCGCCCAGGCAAAAAAAATCCTTGAAAATGATCCTGAATATAAAAAATCCAAGAAAAAACTGCACACAGACAAATTAAAAGGCGGAATTATAAAGGGATTAATAAGCATAATTCGTGATAATAAAGAATACAAAAACTGGAAAAAACCGATAAAGATGATTCAAAAAAAGTTACGAGGGAACTGACTCCAGAAGAAATTAAAAATGCTATTAAAGACAAGGAAGTTATTCAACGGGTTGTAAAAAATATTAACAACCAAGCTGAAGTCTACTCAGAAAACATGGAAGTTGCAGCGAATGTTATAATCGGAACCACACCTTGGCTTGGACTGGGAATCGGAGCATTAGTTTCAAATATAATGAACCGAATGAAAATTATACCGAATTTTGTAAATAAAATTGTCCAAACATATGGCAGTGAAGAATCCAAGGCTGCTTATGCAGAAATGATTAAAAAAGGCGAAGGAAAACCGGGTTACAATTCTGCTCGTAGCAATTTCATCTCTCAATTTTTATATTTAGACAAATTAAACGAAAAAAATGCAAAAACAGCAACGGAATTAGAAAAGAATATCAAGCAGGCAAAAAAAGTATTTGCCACGGCGATGACAATGAAAAGGTCAAGACAATTTGTCTTCGGGCTCATCGGTGGAACGATTACATCTTTGGTTGGAAGCCTTATCGCCTTAAAACTACAAAAAGCATCATCACGAGCCGGAAGATTTATCGCAAAACGAGAGATGGAACAAGATCCGAAAAATTTCATCGGTTATACAGAAGAAGATTACGCAGAAGTAAAAGATATTAAAGCACCAAAACCGACATTAGGTAAAAAAATAAAAGATTACGCACTCTTTCTTCCGAACGTAATCAAAAACTATATCGACTATCAAAAATACAAAAGAACAACAATGAAACAAGATAAAATGCTCAAAGAAGAGCTGACCAAGACCGAAGTAACACCCGAACAACTCAAAGATGCAAAGAATTTACAAAGAAAAATTTTCAATACATTTGAAAAAGTTGACGACAAATCCCAAGAATACTCCGAATCAACAGAAGCAGCCATAGAAATAGCTCAACCATTCGTTCTTGGTATGGGAATGCTTGCAGTTGCCTCACCGTTACTCTACGGAGGTTATCTGGCATACAAAGGCAAACTCAATGCAAAATCAATTATTAATAAAATACTGACCTTGCTTTCAACCAGCAGTAAAATTACTGAATCAAAGTATTTCAAAAAATATCTTAATGAAATTGCGGAACAAATTCCATACAAAGTCCAAAATAATACCCCATCATCAAAAATTTTGTCCAAAATTCTCAACGGAATTGATCTCCAAAAAACTCCGCTGCCGGAAATAATCCAAAAATTGTCAAAAAATTCATACGAGACAATGAAAAACTTCTCAAACCTCAGTCCGACAGAACAAAGACAAATTTTGTGGGATTTAGAAAAATTGTTACCGCAGAATAGTAAACTAAAGAACATCACTCAAACATTGCAAAATATGAATAATGAAAATCGCAATTTTGTATTCTCTGCATTCATGAATCCACAAACAATAGGAAAATCCATATCCAAAATGCCAAAAGATGAATATATGGAACTAAAATACCAATTAAAAACAATCTTCAAAGAAAATTCAGATACTCCGAACTTATTTGAAACGGTTTTGGACTTGCCGCAAGAGGCATTCGGAAAATTTGTCGACCTTTTGTTGAACAAAGAAACCATAACAAACCTTTCAAAATTACCCAAGTCCGAATTTGATGCACATATAAACAAAATCACTGAACCAATGTTGAAACATTGCAAAGAAAATTACGATTTACTCTCCGCTTCAGCAAACTACGGTTCCTTTGGCGAAAATAACCTAAAAAAAATAGAACACTATAAAATTATAGGTAAATTATTTAGCGCAATAAAATTAGTAGATCAAAATGACTTTAAACTTGTAAATCAATTCCTCGAAAACAGAATCGACTTTCTAAAAAATATTTCGAAAATCAATGATTCAGACTTCGAAAGAATAAAAAATTATCTCCTGTCCGTAAGTCAAATGCTACAAATACCAAGCGAAATATCGCAAAAAATAGCAACCAGCACAAAAACTGACTGGCAAAATTATACGAATAAATTCTTAGCAATCACCGACAAAATTAAAGAAGCAAAAGAAATTAAAACTGAACAGTTTGAAAAAGAGCTTTTACCGCTAATTAAACAACAATTTGCAGAACTAAAAATTGAAGGCTTTGAAAATATAAGCACGAAAGAAGAATTCTTAAGTGCTGCAGAGCTTTTACTAAAAAATGGTCTAAATATAGCAAAAGAAAAGAAAATACCGGAAATTGTAACAAATTATCTTGAAAAAAACAGCAGAAGAATTATTAGCAATCCTAAAAACATAATAGATGATATTAAAAACATGAAAGTTAAGGATTTATTTGAATATCTAGAATCAAAAATCAATGCCCAAAGTGATACGGAAATTAACAAAATGTTGCAAAGACTGGAATATAACAACATGGTTGCATACAAACTAAAGACCAGCACAATGGACAAAGCATATTTGCTCGATTGCATAAACAAACTTAAAATTATTTCAGAAAAACTGCCGGAAAAAGAGTTTAAAACAATTCTAAGTTCAATGCTAAAAGAATTCAACGAACATCCTGATGAATTTCTAGCTTATATCAGAACCGGCAAAATTTTGAACATCTATCAAACTCCATCGCTTCAAAAAGCTGCATTAGCAGCAGGCATAAGCTGGACAGTTTTGAACGTAATTATAACTTACACAATCGAAGCAATTCTTGCGGACATTCAACTAAAAGCCGGAAGATTAGGGGTAATGAAAGCATTAGATTCTCTGGATGATCCGGCATATTACGCAAATATTGAAAATATAACCGATACAGATATAAAGCCGGCTCAACCTATAAAAGCCCAAACCGATTCCAACAGTGTTTGGAGCAAATTTTTCAAATAGACTACAGAAGTTTTAAAACTATTTTTCCAAGTCCAAAAGTTCCCTATAAAGCTCAATTTGCTTATCAGACAGATTCTTAGGAATATTAATACTTATCTTTACATTCAAATTACCGAAACCGCCGGATTTTTTTGGTAATCCAAGCTCCTTCAAACGCAGCTTTGCACCACAAGAAGTTTTTGGCGGAATTTTTATATTAATGTTGCCATGAAGAGTTGCAATCTCTTTTTTCGTACCAATTACCGCCTCGGCAGGTGTAATTTCAGCCGTCATTGTAAGATCGGAACCCGAAATTTCATAATCTTTATCCTTAAACTTAACAATAAGATACAAATCGCCTCTTTGCCCCTTAGTAGTAGTTTTGCCTTCACCCTTAAGTCGAATCTTTTGTCCTTCCTTAACTTCAGAAGGGATTTTAACACTCAAAGACTTTGTTTGGCTAACAATACCAGCCCCGCCGCAATTGTAGCAAACAGAGCCAACACCATGACATTTAGGGCACTTTTCAATTGTATTAACCTTCACTGTCACAGGCTTTTGATTATAGATGTCTTTTGCGCTAACATACAAATCTTGTGTTATATCCAAATCAAGTTTTTCGTTTTTTTTAGCCGATTGTTTCCGTGAGAACCCGCCGGCAAAATCATCATAAAACGACTCTCTGGAACGTGTTCTGCCGGTACCCTGAGCAGATTGTGAAGCGAATCCACCAAATATAGTATTAAAGAAATCAGAAAATCCGCCCAAATCTTCAAAACCTGAATATCCGGCACCGGAACCGCCGCCAAAATCAAAGTGGATATTTTCATACCCGGGGGGCGGCGTAAAATTAGAACCTGCCTGCCAATTAGAACCAAGACTGTCATATCTTTGTCGTTTTTCTTTATCAGAAAGTACCTCAAATGCCTCATTTATATCCTTGAATTTTGCAGAAGCTTCAGGCGTTTTGTTCACGTCAGGATGGTATTTTTTTGCCAATTTTCGGTATGCAGACTTTATCTCTGCCTCGGTTGCACTGCGTTTTACGCCTAATATCTCATAATAATCTTTATATTCCATTTTTACATCTCCGAAGAGTTTTTCATCTTATATCTTTATATTAATACAAAATCTGCACTAATTAGTTGATTTTAATTATTTATTAATAAATTATTCTTTATTTTAGCCGTAATATAAAGTAGAAGTTATAATAAAATAAAGTCATGAAAAAAATTATAGCTAATTTATTAATTCTAATGTTTATACTTGCGGGCAACAGTGGAGCCTTAGTTTTTGCTGCAATAACAGGTAACAATAACACAAACCAAAACGGCAGCAATAATAAATTAGCAAACCAACCGCCGGTTGAAGGTATCCTGAAACAAGCGTCAATTAAAATAGATGATATAGACCCCAATGCCGGTCTAAATTTGAAAGGCAGTTTCTACCCCGGCGGACGCGGAAATAATCAACTAATAATCTATACCCCCAAAAACGGTCTAAGAACAGGTACAAATGAATTCGGTGCAGAAGCAATCGTCATAAATAACACAGTCGTGCAACTAAGCGGAGCTGACACAATAATACCGCAAAATGGTTTCATAATTAGCGGTCATGGTAAAGCAAAAACATGGATCAACCAAAACCTTACCGTTGGAACAAAAGCTTATATCGATAAAAAAACAAAAACACTCAACGTCTATCTTACAAACGAAAGTTTTCTCTATGCTACACAAGAAATTATAAAAGAAGTAGACAAGATGATGAGATACTATAGAGATAACGATATTTATTACAATGGAAAAACATCTCAAAGTTATGTAGATAAAGCTATTGACAACCTGAAAAAAGCCCAGAAACGTCCTGATGATACGCAAAAATATTCAGCAGCAGCAATAGCAAACGCAAATAAAGCTATGCAACATGCTCTACCGTATTATAAAGATGAATTTAAAGGCGTATGGGTTCGTCCAAAAGAAACAAATCCCGATGATATAATCAAAACGATTGAAAAAATAAGAAGCTACGGCATAGAAAACATTTTTTTAGAAACATATTTTCAGGGAAAAACCATATACCCGAGCGCCGTACTCGCAAGATACAATGTTCAGTCGCAACGAAATGAATTTAAAAATTTTGACCCGTTAAAAATATGGATAGATGAAGCACATAAAAGAGGAATAAAAGTTCATATATGGTTTGAAACATTCTATGCCGGCAACGAAAACCCGATGAACAACCCCAAGAACGTACTCAGCGTCTATCCCAAATGGGGGAACGTAACTAAAGCACAATATGATTCAGCAATGCCGGTTGCATCACTATCCGAACATAACGGCTATTTTCTGGATCCTG
The DNA here is from genome assembly GCA_949291445.1 of uncultured bacterium. Classification (GTDB taxonomy): domain Bacteria; phylum Cyanobacteriota; class Vampirovibrionia; order Gastranaerophilales; family Gastranaerophilaceae; genus Spyradomonas. Next base: position 19,436 of record CASEVT010000058.1, read on the forward strand.
CAAACCCCGAAGTTCAACAGTACTTGCTTTCACTGATTGAAGAAATAATTGTAAATTACCACCCAGATGGCATAAATCTCGATTACATAAGATATCCTCAAGCAATTAGCGCAAAATTCACAGGATACGATATGACAAACTGGGGCTACACTAAATATGCAAGAGAAGAATTTGAAAATGCAACTGGGGTTGACCCTGTAGAAATAAAATATGGTACACCGCTTTGGGATACCTGGGCAAAATATAGACAAGATAAGATAACGAGTTTTGTATTTAAAACAAAAAAACTCACATCAAAACATCAAATACTGTTAACAACAGTAATCTTTCCGGATAGACAAAAAAGTCTTGAAGTAAAAATGCAAGATTGGAAAACTTGGTCACAAAACAACTATGTAGACGGATTTACCCCGCTAATCCTGACCTGTGACAGAGATACGGCTGACTTTTTAATCGATGATATAAGAAGTAACTCCTCACCAAAAACGAAAATTTATCCCGGACTTTTTGTAGCGTTTATGAACGGTAATCCTGATGATTTGTTAAGACAAGTTCATCAAAGCAGAAAATTAAAAACCGCAGGTGTAATAATGTTTGATTACGCACACTTAAACCCCAAATACACAGATGTTCTTCTGACAAGCGCATTCAAACCGGTTAAAGCAAAACCAATCGAACCGCCGAATTACTTACCTGACAGAAAAATAAAGAAGAAAAAACATTTCTTCTGGCAAAAATAAACAGATCAAAAATAATCTCAACACCAATCATTTTATTCCTGTATTGAATAATCTATCTCCAGCTGGCTTAAGATCGCATCTAAAGGGATTTGCAGTCCACGAGCATACTTTATAAGCGTACAAAATTTTGTATCAACCAGACCGTTCTCAATTCTGCTAACCGTAGCCGTCGTCAGGTCATTTTCATAGGCAAACGAATTCAATGAGACTCCTTTGGATTCTCGCAGAGTCTTCAAATACCTTCCTAGCTTTTTCGTTAACATTTTGTCGTATTGTTCCATATATGCAATTATATTGGTTACAATAATACACATATTACATAAATGTAACCAGAGTTCATAACAAGGAAAATTATTAACAATAATACGAAGAAAGAATAAACCTAATACACAGCGATTATGTAAATAAAAATTTAAGCAAAGGTATTGAATAAAGGTAAAATGTAGGGTAGAATCGAATTATTATTGTAATGGAGAAGATAGATGGCAGTAAAAGAAAAAGATACTCCGGATATATCCGAAGAAAGAAATAAAGCACTAAAACTTGCAATAGAGAAGATTGAAAAGGATTTTGGAAAAGGCTCAATAATGAAATTGGGTGATAAGACCGCCGTTTCAGTAGAGGCTATCCCGACAGGTGCATTGTCATTAGATATAGCACTTGGCATAGGTGGTGTTCCCAGAGGCAGAGTGATAGAAGTATACGGACCTGAAGCTAGCGGCAAAACTACACTTGCACAACACATTGTTGCAGAATGTCAGAAAAAAGGCGGTATTGCTGCATTCATTGATGCTGAACATGCTCTTGATCCTGAATATGCCCAAAATCTTGGCGTAAACGTTGATGAATTACTAATATCACAGCCCGACACAGGTGAACAAGCGCTTGAAATTGCAGAAGAACTTGTTCGCTCTTCTGCCGTAGATATTGTGGTCATTGACTCGGTTGCCGCATTGGTTCCGAAAGCTGAAATTGAAGGTGCAATGGAAGACCAACAAATGGGGCTGCAAGCCAGACTTATGAGTAAGGCTCTTAGAAAATTAACAGGTATTGTAGGTAAAACTAATACGACCGTTATTTTTATTAACCAGCTGCGTCAAAAAATAGGTGTTATGTATGGTAGTCCTGAAACAACCACCGGTGGTAACGCATTAAAATACTACTCAAGTGTAAGACTCGATATAAGACGATGCGATACTATTAAAAAAGATGACAAAGATATCGGCAACCGCGTTAGAGTTAAGGTTGTAAAAAATAAAGTTGCGCCACCATTTAAACAAGCAGAATTCGACATTATTTTTGGTAAAGGAATATGCAAACTCGGTTGTATTCTTGATGTTGCAGTAAACTTTGATATTGTAAAAAAAGCAGGTGCATGGTTTAGCTACAACGATGAAAAACTGGGTCAGGGCAGAGAAAAAGCTAAAGAATTCTTTGAACAACACCCGGAAGTCCTTCAAGAAGTAGAAGCAAAAGTCAGAGAAAAGCTTGCAGCAAAAGATTAGTTCAGAAAACTATTGATAAATAAAAACCCCGAACCGGATTTGAAACACAGGTTACGGGGTTTTGTTATAAGAAAATATTTTACCAAAACATTTCTGCATTCAAATCAGTAAAAGCTCGCATCAGAGTAAATTATATATTCTTAAAGTTTTATAGCATTCAATTGGCAAAAAGCTCTAAACGAAGAGAAATTTTTCTGCAATTCCTCTTCAATTGCAGGCATATTTAGCTCCTTAACCATAACAATCGCCTTTTTATAAGTGCTAATAGCATTATGGGCGTAGACGTTTTTATTCTTAGGTTTTCTCAGAACCATTTCCTCAAGATACTTGGCATATAACTGATAGAGCATAATTTTATGAAGTTTCATATCATAATTTTTGACTATCAAAAGTGCCTTTTCAATGTACATTTTGGCAGCTTCCAAATCACCCTTAATAATAAAGATTTCAGCTATCAATTTTTTATACATAACCATAAAATAGTAGTTGAAAATTTTAGGGTTTTTAGATACTTCGAGCGCTTTTTGTGCAATATCAAGAGCTTTGTCACTGCCATCTGTTACTAGCGTAATTTTAGCAATATAATACCAGCATAATAATGCGCCTATCGCAATTTTTTCTTTAGCAAACAGTGTTACCTGCTCGTTATAAATATCGAGTGCCTTGGCGAGATTTCCTTCTTCCTGAAGCACTTTACCAAGAAATATTTTCAAAAGATTCTTAACCAAAACATCATTGTAGTTGTTTGCGAATGTCACAACCGAATACATATCCTCTTTGATGTTAGCCCAATCTCGTTTGTACAATTTGTTAAGGATATTAATAAAATTCCACTGGGATATAATTTCAGGCTCAACAATCTCGTTTGCGGTTTTTTGAGATATATCAATCAGCAGATCTTCAGATTTTTTGATATCACCCTGTATTGAATAAGCCAGTGCCTTGGCGAGTGCAACTCGATTGAGATAATTTTTATTATCAACATTATTTTTTGAAATAATTTCATCAATAAAAGAAAGCACCTGAAAACATTTGTTATTACCTTGAATACTCAGTGCATTCGCTACTATAAGATTTGTCTCAAGCCAAGTTTCATAGATAATCTCCATTGGAATATTTTTTATCGGGATTAATTTCGAAATAGCTTGCTCAATCACGGGGATAATTTCATTGCTTGCAAGGTTATAAATTTCTTCTGAATTACCTATTGAAAATAGAGCCTTTAATTTTTTGTATTTTATTAAAGCAGCCTCTAATTTATATTCGGGATTATCAATAAGTTTCAAGATTGTATCAACTGCCTCAATAACCCCGTAATAATTGCCTATAATAGAGCAGCTCTTCATAAGATAACCCGACAATTCAATTGTCTTAGGAATATTAGAAACTTTAATCGCCTGATTCAAAGCATAAGAAATATACTCTACAGCCTCTGTCGGCTTTGAAGAATACAAAAGTTTTCCCAAACGTTCGTAAATGTTGTTAATTATAATGCGGTTATTCTGAGGCGTAACCTCCTGAACAATCTTCAACGACTGCTTTTGAGAAAGCGTCCACAAATGTTCATCACCCAAATATGAACACAGCTTCGTGTTTTCAGTCCAGATATTCAATGCTAGAAGTTTTTGGTTCAAATTCTGTGCAATCAACGCTTTTATCGCATTGCTCGATAGCGTAACAGTGTTTATAACATCGAATATACGCTCATTTAATGTCACAAAGTCCTTATTCTGCTTTGATTTTTCATAAATAATCTTCCAGAGCAGCGTATTTTTAAATACAAATAAACTGTTATTAAACTGGGTTATGTAGGCAGAATTGGTAAGCAATTTCAAAATATTTTGAAAATCGGCAGAATTGAGCTTCATAATCTGCTCTAAAAGTTGAACATTGAATTTGTTACCCATAATTGCTGCCGTACAAAGTGTCTTATAGACCATCGGGAAGTTCTTCTTAAGCTGTTCCAGACGGTGGGTAATCACATCGAAAATTGTTTTTGGCAACTCAAGTTCTATCGGAGTAGACCTGTATTTGATCTCATTGTCCTCGGGGTAAAATGCTTCATTTTCGTTTAATAAAATAAGTACCTGTTCAACATACGCACTGCTGCCTTTGGAATTTGTGCAAATTTCTTTGAAAAGTTCTTCCGGCAGAGGATTAAATCCGTTTAAGTATAATTTAACAAGTTTATCTATATATTCATTGTCCAGCTTGCCCAGATGAATATCCTGATACTGATTTTCTTTAATTTTTTCAGAATAGAAATACCCCTGCGCAATTCGTTTATCTTTATAAGATATGACCAATTTGAGATTTGGTGATAAATTTTCATTTTCAATAAATCGAACTAAAAACTCATAAGACGCACCGTCTATCATATCGAAATCATCAATTGTAATGATTAACTTGGATTTTTTAGAAATCTCAAGCAAGGTTTTTTCGAGCAAGTTGAAAGTAACTTCTTTATTTATCAAAATATCTTCAAAATGGGCGTTTAATGTCGGATACAAAAAGTTGAACAGGTTAGTAACATCCTGCCTGTTGAATGAGGTGAAATAATTCTTAAAAGCCGTCTCGACACTCAGTTGAAACTCCTGAGACATTGTCGTATAGTTCGGACAATTGAAAAATGTCAAAAGCATTTCCTGAAAAATACCAAACGGACTAATCTGCGTATTAGCGCTACATTCGCCCCATAACCAATTGTAATTCTGGTTAATCAAATCATTAAAAAGATACTTGAGAATAGTAGACTTTCCATGTCCTTCCTCACCACTGAGTCCTATAATAAGCTTATCATCACTTCGTATTGCCTCAGCCATAACATTTTTACATTTTGACTGATCATTTGTCGATATATTAATAGCCTTATCAACTGGAGAATCATCATCGCCCGTATCATCAGCTCCATTTTCAACCTCAGTATCTTTCTCAGATATTACTTTGGTGTCATTGGCTTTTGCCGGAATTTTTGTTTTGGACACATCCTGTTTATCACCGTCGTTCATTTGCAATTCCATTGCGGGAACGACCTTTTCCTTAGACTGCGGAAGCGACGGTTGCAAGTTTTTCTTTGACTCATCACCATTTGAAGAACCGGTAATTTTCTCAGAATCAGTTTTATTTTGCTCCTTAGCGGAATCGGAGTGTTTAGTTTTGTCAACCTCATCGACACTTTTCACTGTATCTGAGAACGACTGTTCAACCGCTGCAACTTCTTCAGAATTCTCATCCGCAAGCGAACTCAAATCAAAAGACCCATCATCAACCGCCGGCTCACAATCCACCTGTGAATCAGGCTCTGTATCAGGAGCTTGGATGGCAATTTCGGCTTGGGATTTCGTTTCGAGCTGACTATTTTCTTCCGTTTGAATCTCAACATCTGATTGATTTTCTGCCACGGAAGAGGTTTCATCAATTATATCAATTTGCGCATCACCTTCATCTGTGACAACATCAGGTTCAACTTCCTTATCATCAAACGGCTCGAGCTCGACAACATCAGTATAACCCTCGCTCAACGGCAATTCTTCTATTTGCTCAACTTGATCAGACAAATCCAACAACAAATTCTCATTAGAATGTTCATCTTGTTGAACACTTTCCCTATCAACAGTATCAACAGCATTAACAGCATCAACAGCATCAACGGATTCAGCTTCAGTATGAGAAGGATTGTTTTGAGCAGTTAGAATATCATGAGCAGAATCATCAACCTTTTCAGACAAAAGGGCGGTAATAGTTATCATATCTTCGTCAAGTTCTTCAAACTCATGCCCGCATTTACGACAAATTTTTGCATCAGGTCGGTTAACCTTGTTACAGGCAGGACAATACTTTATAAGCTGTAGACCACAGCCTTGACAGTATTCTGTTGTTATAAGATTTTTCGTTTTACAGACAGGACAAACGGTCTGCACCTTGGTATTACAATACTCACAGCGCAACACGTCATCAGCTATCTCTTTTTTGCACTTAATGCAACGCATAATAGGGCACTCTATGATATATCACAGTGGTAATTATAATATAAACGAAAATTTGAATCTATCATATAAAGAATGCATTTTTATGATACATACATTAGTCAGATTCGCTAAACACCCATTTTTTGCGAAGCCACCATTGCAGCAAGGTGAGTGTAAAAACAATCAAAAAGAGTATATAAGCGCCTGCAGAAGCCTGACCAACATTGAAAAACTCAAAAGCATTCTTATATATCCAATAAACCAATACATTTGTACTGTCAAGCGGCCCGCCTTGCGTCATTAAATAGATTAAATCAAATACCTGAAATGAAGAAATTGTTGTCACAATAGATACAAAAAATATTGACGGACTAAGCAAAGGCAGCGTTATTTTAAAAAAGATCCGAAACGGATTAGCACCGTCAATTTTCGCCGCATCATACACAGAATTATTTATTCCGGAAAATCCGGTCAAAAGAATTACCATATTATACCCGATCAACTTCCACGCAGAGACGATTATCAACGAATACAAAGCAATATCAGGATCATAAAGCCAATTTATGTGCAACTTCAAAATGTAATTCAACAGACCAAAAGCAGGATCAAAAATCCATTCCCAAATAATTGCAATAACAATCATAGGTGTAATAAAAGGTAAGAAATACACACCTTTAAAAAACTCAGCACCTCTTATTTTGCTATTCAAAACTGCCGCCAGTACAACAGGAATAACAACAGCAATAAACGTAGTAGCAAATGCAAAAACGAATGTATTTTTCATTATTAAACCAAAAGAATGACTTTTGAAAAGCCCGAGATAATTATCAAAGCCAACAAAATTAATTGAAGAAATCAAATCCCAACTGCAAAAACTCAATCCGAATGAAAAGAATACAGGAATAACAATAAAAATGAAAGTACCTATCAAAGCAGGTAACAAAAAGAGCATACCGACATATTTGTCAAACTTAAAATCAGACACTGGCGTGATCTTCCACATTTTCAAAATTGTCATGCATTTTCCAAATTCCGCAAGGACAAACCCCCGCGCAAATACCGCAACCTATACAACGTTCCTCATTGGAGACATAAACAGTTTGACCCTTATCATTTACATATTTGCTAATAGCCTGTTGAGGACAAGCTTGCAAGCAAAATTCACAATCCCGACATAATCCGCAAGACATACATCTGTTTTTTTCATCCCACGCATTAATCTGCTGAACTTTAAGCGGGGACAATCCCTGATAATAAACACTTTTTACCCTGTCTCGCGGCAGCATTGGCGCCATTGAAAAATCTTCCAATTCGTCACCGTTAAACATATGATCGATATTTTTTGCAACCCGATTACCCTCTGCTATAGCATTTGTAAACAGCCCCTGTTTCAGTACATCACCGGCTGCGAAGATTTTTGAATCAATTTCAGACTGTTTGTATCTGTTAACCTTTAAAAATCCGCGCTCATCAAGGAATTCCTGTTCTAAAAATTCTAAATTTGGTCTGTCGCCAACAGAAATTATTACACTATCAGCCTCAAGAAAACGTCCGTCCTTCAGATACACACCATTTTCATCTATTTTTTCAGTAAAACACGGATAAAGAATTTGAGCCCCGAGCGATTTTGCATGATTCAATTCCTTGTCAAAAGCGGCAGGTTTTTGGATATCAATAGCAACAACCGACTCAGCACCCATCTTATATGCCCCGATAACAACATCCATTGCAGCATTACCCGCACCGATTATGACTACTTTCTTTCCAACCTGAGGCTGTTTACCGTCATTTATCGCCTTTAAAAAGTCCAAACCCTTTATCAATAGATGACTTCCCTCAACAGGCAACACAACCGGACTATGAGCACCACACGCTATTATGACGGCATCAGAGTTATCTTTTACATAATTAAAAGTTTCCTTATCAAGCTTGCTATCGGTATGAAAGATTATACCGGACTTTTTCATCCTTGAAAGCTCTGCCTCAAGAGTACTTTTGTTGAGACGTTCCTGAGGTATAACCTGTCTTAATTTTCCGCCAATCTCCTTGTCCTGTTCAAAAACGGCAACATTATATCCCATTTTCTTCAACTGCCAGGCCGCAGCCAATCCGGCAACTCCGGCACCCACAACAGAGACCGACTTGTCCTTAGTCGAAGCAAATTCACCGACTTCAACGTCACGACTCATCACACCAAGCGCATCAATTTTTATATGTTCATCTACCAACTCACGGTTACACTCTTCCATACACAGCTGCGGACACAAATTTCCGCACACCGATGCAGGAAAAGGACTGTATTCAAGGACTAACTCAACAGCTTCTTTTAATTTCTCATCCTTAATAAGGTTAATCCTTTTTTGAGTAGGTATACCTATAGGGCAATTGTATTCACAAGGCGCACAATAAGTGTGATTCTCCCAAACCGGATATCTTAATCGATGTTCCCGCTTCCCGACAATTGGCGCAACCTCAAAATCATCTTCATATACATCCGAAAAAATCCCGCCCTCAACCCAACTATTTAAGCGAAAATCTTTCATCGGGATCAAATGACTTGCCTGACGCTCTTCATAAGTTTTTGCAACAATTTTTCTCCACTGTGAAAAATCCAATAATAACTCCAGCAAATCTTCACGTTCAATCTTGCTTAAAAACTCTCTAATCCCGTTTTGCAAAAAACAACAATCATCATCATTCAAATCCACTAAATAAACATCATCAGAAAGATCCCGCACAGCCCCTCTGACATAAACAGTACCGCCGACCATTCCGACGCAAGAACGTGCCCCAATGACAGAATCATAATTTTCACAATCGACACCGCAAACGACAGCAACACCGCCACCCATAAACTCAAACGAAAAAGAACCCGTATTTTTCAATACCCAAAACTCAGGCGCACTATACTTGGGGTCATGTTTCATCAAAGCACCGGAACGAGTGCCGACACGTCCGCCAATAAATATTTTTCCACTTGCCGCACAATGAGCCGTAGTATCTCCGCCATCACCTTTTACAATAATTTCAGCACCGGAATTTAGCCAGCCCACATCCGCCGGCGCAGAACCGTTTACGATAATTTTTGTACCAGGCATCCCCATAGAGCCGACTCTTTGACCGGGGTTTCTTACAATAAATTCCAACGGTGTTCCGTCATTTGACCATAATGGACCACCTATATTATGCTGCCCTGATGCAGTTATTTCAAACTCGCTAAAACCTTCTTTTATTTTTTCGTTTATTATCTGTAAAAGCTCCTGTGTGGAAAGCCTTTTATTATTCATCAAACTGTTTATAATAAATTTATTCATACACCTATCTCAATCCAAAATCAGCAAACATGCTGAATATCCAACCTAGTAGCAACATTCTTATCGACCGTAATAAGAGCATCAGAACGTCCGACAGGCAGAGAACTGTTTCCTATAGGGGCTAACAGCTTTTTCAACTCCGTATTTGTGGCGATAAAATAATTTACAATATTCTCAGCGACCTTATCAACATCAAGCCGATCCATCAATGTCTTATTTTGAGTGGTAATACCAACAGGACACAAACCTGTATTACAAGCATTGCATCTACCAAAATCATTGCCTATGCAGCCGGCAATTTGTAAAATTAGCTTACCCGTAAACACGCCGTTCGCACCAAGACAAATCATTTTAAAAGCGTCAGCAGCAAGAGTTCCTCGCATACCCAGACCTCCGGCCGCCCACAGCGGGATTTGACCCTGCTTACCCTGATGCACTGCCGCCAGATAACAATCTCTTAATCGAGAAACTATAGGGTGCCCCGTATGATCCAAAGAAATTTCATGTGCCGCTCCCGTACCGCCTGCTATTCCGTCAAGGAAGAAGCCTCCGACTATATTGTACGGATCCCTGAGCAAATTATTATACACACTCACACTGGTGACAGATGCCGCAACCTTAATTGCCACAGGAACCCTAAATTGAAATGCAGCATTCATGGACAAAAACATCTTCTGAACACTTTCCTCAATAGAATATAACCCCTGATGGTTAGGAGGTGACAACAAATCAGATTTTGGAACTCCTCTAATCTCCTGAATATGACGGGCAACTTTTCTGGCAAGTAACAATCCTCCATCACCCGGTTTCGCCCCCTGACCGATTTTTATCAATATACCGGCAGGGTCCTCAACCATCTCTGGCATTGCATTTATTATCCTGTTCCATCCAAAGTGTCCTGATGCAATCTGCAAAATCATATATTTTAAATATCGTGATTTTAAAAGCTTTTGCGGCATTCCACCCTCGCCGGAACACATCCTCACCGGCAATCCGACAACTTCATTCAAATATGCCGTAGCTATTGCAACAGCCTCCCACATCCTCGTAGACAATGCACCAATCGACATATCACCAATAATTATCGGATAAATCCAATTTGTATTCGGTGCATTTTTAGACATCCGCAGCTCGTTACCCTCAATATCAAACGGCAGTGACTCAGGCGGCAATACACGTCCAAACGGTGCAAGTATATCGAAAGTATGCCGCATAGCATCCAACGACGGATCCGTCATTTGAGATATTCTGCCTATTTTAATCTTATCTAAAGTCCGACCTTCTGTGTGCAAGTTCGTTCTCCCGCCTCGTTTGGGAGACTCAGCATTTTCACTTCTGTATTTTACATTTACCCTGTTGTGCTCGTTGAAAACAGGTTTTATTGCTTCGTTCGGGCACACCTTCTTACACATTGCACACCCTACACAATTTTTGTTTTCAGTTACAACCTGCTTTACTACTGGTTCACTTACCCACTTCACCTGCGGATTGGGCAACGGTCCCTCGGAATAAACTTTTTTTCGCCGCTCGACATCAACTTTTATAGCATTAAAAGTACAAGCTGCAACACATTTGCCACAGAGCGTACATCTTTGCGGATTGTATTCAATCTGCCATCTTAAATCATCTTTACAGATGTCGTTTGTTTTTATATCTCGAGTATCTATTGTGCCCACCTTTCAATATTTAAATCATTTCCCACCACGACCATCTCTCTTTCGTTCGGATATATATCCTCCGAAATATCGCGCTCGGGCATTAACTCATTTATTCCCGTAACTTCTGATGTAACAATGACCGTATCATCATTTTTTCCGACAACTACAGGTCTCAATTTTTTTGAATCACAAGTTGTAAACAATGTTCCGTCAGGGATTACCGAAATCACAGCGTTCGGACCGTTTATCTCCAAATGTGCCAACGATGCTTTTATTCTCAACAATATTTCTCTGTTATCTCTGTTTAAAATTTCATCATACGGCAAGGGAGTTATAACATGTTTAAAATATTTCAACGGCCACTTCAAAATTTTATTCACATAATGCAACGTATACAAAAAGCATTGTGAATCGCTTTCAAAACCTATATAACCTTTGTACAAACTTTGCTGAAAAAGTTTGTTTTTCTCATAAAAAGTATTTTCACCATTCACAAGTGTTGTATACCCTTGCAAAAAGAAAGGATGCGCAGCATACCTGACTATGTCATAGTTAGTGTTTTGCCTGCACTGCGCTGTTATAATTTTTGCCGTAAAATCCGTATTCTCTTCCCAAAGTCCAAAATAAGTCCCAATATCACGGGGATCACCTATTTCTTTCAATGTCAAAACATCCGGCCAAAAAGAATAAACATAACCCTCATCAGTTTTTTCCAGTGCTTTTCTCAGCTTCAATCTGGTATCAATCAGCAGTTCTTCTTTTTCTTCTTTTGGTGCATATTTATAAGAATGCGGATAATTAAAAACCTCAAAAACATAATTAGGCATCGGTTGTATATTCAAACCGCTTATTTCCGGATGGACGTCCGGTGACCATTGCATTACGCGTACAAACCCTATTGAATGCAATATATCTTCAGCTATATGCATTCCATCATTGGTACAAGCCATCGATAAAATAGGCAGCTCTTTATAATTCTCGAACATCCCGCCCAGATCCTGCATTACAAACGCAAAACCCGAATTATCGTGACCTTTTTGTTGTGATCTCATCAAACGTAATGCGTTTGACGGGTGCAAATATCTTTTTGACTTTATTGCTCCTATTCGGCACATACTTCCACCGTTATTCTACTTTATTCTCGGCAACAAACTATTTTGACAACTATTGTGTATCCGCCGCCATAAGTCTGACTTTTTTCTTTCCACTCCCCTGACGGAATTCTTTACACATATCGTTTTCAGTTATCACATACTTGTGCGTCCGTATTCAAGCATATTTTTATTTTTTTCTTATGTCAATATTCATCATCAAATTTTAATAAAATCTTTATCTCTAAAAATTCTCAAATATTATGTAAACATTTGTAAAGATTGATGTTAAATTTCTAAAGTTTTAAAAAAAAATGCCGATGTATATAATATAAGCAATAAGGGGTATAAAAGATAATGAGTCTTGGCATCACAAATTTAACATCAAACAGAAGCTACATCGACACACAATCCATCAATGAAGTTACAAAACAAATTTTTGCTAACGCAGAATCAAAATCTTTTGATATAAACCAAGTTGATCTTACAAAATTCAGAAGACCTGAAGTCGGTCTGGATTTGTATAACAGCAAAAACTCAATCGACGTAACAAAACAAGTAGCCATCAGAAATGCAGGGCTCGACATTAATCTTAATGCCAACTTTATTGCCAACGTTCAATACTTAAATTCTCAAGCAGCTATGCAAAATACTGCCGTTCAAAAAAATGTTGAAGGAAAACTCATGGCACCGGTTACAGAAGGTGAAGGCGCTCAACAAAGAGAAGTTGTTGCTCTGCCCAAATCTGTTGAACTCAACAATTCAAAAAGCCTTGATAAGGATAAAAGAGGATCTAACCCGTTCTCTTTCTTCGCTATGAATACAAAAAAAGAAAGCAACCAATCTAATCAACAAGATAAAAATATTAATATCTTCGCATAAAGGTTAACACATATACTTATTGCTTAAACACAGATGAGTCCATAAAGCTCATCTTTTTATTTTTTATAAAAAGCATCAGCTTAATTTATAAAAATTGTATAAAAATTTTTGCTCGCTAGAACCTATACATTATCAACCAATTTCATCAAATCTTTTGGATAGAGTTTTTTCTCTGAAATATCAATAACTTTTTCAATATCTCTTTTGTAAAGATACCCGACGACCTCTTTGTTCCACAAATGTCTGACAACACCAATTTTATCAATATTAAGCTTATACATAATTTGCAACACTTCATCAAGCTCAGATTCAGGAAATACAACGACTCTGTCATTTGTTCTTTCATTTTTCAATGATGTATCGTCAGGAATATCTGACCCATCCGGAATTTTTGCTCTTTGTTCAAACGCCTTAAACTCTGCATAACAGATTTCTATCAATTTTTTTAACTTGATTTCAAAACTGTCCATTGATGCAAATATTCTGTCGGAAGTCGGAATTGCAGAATTAGAAGTTGCCATCGTTTTCATATAAAGCCCCCTTTGCATATTAAATTTTTAAGACCATTTTGTAATATAATCAACTAATACATTTGTAATACTTAATATATTTTAAGTATATAGCCTATATCGGCTATTTGTAAAATAGTTTACAATTATTCATCCAAAAGAGTCCTAAAAGATTTAGCAGCTGAAGAAGGAGACTCAACATTCATTATAGCCCTAACAACCGCAATCCTTTTTGCACCGGATAATAATACATCCTTGCAATTTTCAAGATCGATCCCGCCTATTGCAAAGAAAGGGATATTAACATTTTGAGAAGCCCAACGAATATACTCAAGCCCGACGGACGCTCTACCGGGTTTTGTAGGCGTAGTGAAGACAGGACCCACACCTATATAATCTGCACCGGATTCTACAGCTTTCAGAGCTTGTGCCGGTTCGTGCGTAGAGATACCCACGATCGCATGCTCGCCCAGAATACTGCGTGCAGAAACAATATCCGCATCATCCTGACCGAGATGAACACCGTCAGCTTCGACTATTTTTGCAATATCGATCCTATCGTTAACAATAAACAATGCGCCGTACATAGAGCATAAATTGCGTATTTTCTTGCCTAAATCAATAATTTTTTTTGCACAACAAGTTTTTTCACGTAATTGAACAATATCAACCCCGCCATCCAATGCAGCTGCAACCGCATCCAAAAAATCGTCCTCTGTGGCAAATTTATCCGAATTAGTAACCAGATACAATCTTTTATCTTTCAAACGAAATTTATTCAACTTCATTTTCAACTTCTCCCACATAATTTTTTCACAGGTATAAGAAGCATACCTCAAATTTTCAAAAGCAGGGTCAATTTGAGAATACTCAGCCAGAACTCTCAATGCCTGTTGCAACCTTTTTATATTTGCCTTAAAAATCCCCAAAATATCTGTTCTCAAGGTTTTATTTTCAATATGGACACCGACATCGTTGACAGTATCTCTTGAAGACAAAAGTTCATCGTATTTGCAATCCGTTTTTGTACACAATTCATGCCTCATATTTTTCAACATAATAGACAGCTCCTTGTCGTCAAGATAAAATCTTGCAATCTCTTCAAGAACTCTCATTGCCTCGGTTGCTCTGTTCAAATTTGCATCTATAATTCTTTGCATAATTCTAATTTTTACCCTGTTTAAAATACTCTACCTGATTATATTACAAAGGTTAATTTAAATCTTGGAATTATAAATTAATTTTATACAGAAAGGGAGAGACAGATTTGATATCGTTAAACAGAAAACATTACAAGGGATTGCCGACAGAGGAGCTTGTTCTCAGAGCTCAAAATGATGATATCGAAGCATTAGAAGAGCTTATAAAACGTTATCAGAACATGATTTATGCATCATTTTACTATTTAAGTAAAGAATGCGAAGATATTTTGGACTTAACGCAAGACACTCTGGTCAAAATGTCAAAAAATATAAAAAATTTAAGAGACCCCAAAAAGTTCAAAAGCTGGCTCAATCAAATAGTAACAAACATTTTTTATGACCACATCAGAAGCAAAAACAGAAAATTACAAACAGTATCCATCGAAAAAAAAGAAGAGGATATGAAAGAAAATTGCAATGTAATAGAATTGCCTTCAAAATGCAAAAATCCCGAAGAAAAAACGCTCGGCAGTGAATTAAACGAACTGATTGAAAAATCAATCCACAAGCTCCCTGACTCGTTCAGACTTGCAATAGTACTTCGAGAGTTTCAAGGACTAAGTTACGAAGAAATTGCAACCATAACAAACACAAACGTAGGTACTGTAAAATCCAGAATCGCAAGAGCTCGAAATAAATTACAAGAAGATTTGAAACCATACATAGCTTGAGGAAAACAAAATGCCCGAAGATTTATTATGCAAAAAAGTTTCATCACTTTTGTCTCAATATATTGATAACAAAGTTACCAGACAAGAAAAAGAATTCATTGAAGAACATCTGGCAATGTGTCCTGACTGTTACAAAAAATTTATTTACCTGAAAAACTTAATAAATAGTCTGAAAGATTCATACAAAAAAGTTATGAACATGGCGTTGCAAAAACAAAGAAAAGCCACATTCAGTATTAGAGATCATGAAAATTTTCGCACCAACCTCTCTCCCTATCTGGACAATGAACTTCCAACCGGAGAAAGCTTCACTTTCAGAAAATATTTAGTAAAATCCAAAATGGCACAAAGAGAACTAAGACAAGCTTATTCATTGCAAAAAAAATTACATAATTCATTTGAATTAACTAAAAAACAGCTTAAAACAGACTTTTCAAAACTTGTTCTCTCAGAAATAAAAGAGCAAAGAAAATTTTTGTACAAACAAAAAACTGCTAAAATTGCAATTCTTGCAGGTCTCTTACTTTTTGGAGGATTTGAATTCACCCAATTTGCCACACCTATCGTGCAAAAATTTGAGAACAAATTGCACCAAAAAGAAACGATACAATACCCTCCCTCACAAAGTTCTTCAACTATCAAAAAAAGCAACGACGCACTTGTGAAGCAAAAGTAACAGATTACCTTAAAGACATCTAATGCTGAATTTGAGGCAGTCTCGGTGCGGACGGTACCGGCGGAGCCAGTGGTGCAGATTGTTCACCTTGAGTTGATTGTGTTCCTTTAGAGGATTGATCTAAAAACGTATTATTAAATGATACAGGATTTACGGCAGAATTCACCTGCTGATTTTGCTGCGTATCCAAAGCCGCATCAATCGCATTACCCACTGCGCCGTTTGTTGCACCATCTTCTTCCGTTTCTGCATCTTCCTCTTCTTTGGCCGGCAGGGCTGCTTTTTTCAACTCTACGGGAGGATAATCAAAATTAGACGCACCAAATTTTTTTGTAGCAACCTTCATTGTATCACGCCAGATCATTGCCGGTATTGTACCGCCATATATACCGTTAGTTTTTGTGTTGTCATCGTTACCCACCCATATACCCGTTACAATATCGGGAGTATAACCGTAGAATGAAGCATCTTTGTTATCATCGGTTGTTCCGGTTTTTGCAGCAGACGGAACCCCGATATTTGCCGCACGACCGGTACCGTGCTCTATTACCGTTTCCAACATCGCCGTCAATATTGCCGCGGTATTCAAGTTCAATACCTTCATTACTCTTGTTTTAGGCGCAACATATATAATCTTGCCTCTTGAAGTTTCAACCTTTTCTATCGCATATGGTTTAACTTTAAAACCGCCATTGGCAAATGCACCGAAAGCAACCGTCATTTCATAAAGTTTTACACCGTTAGACCCCAGTGCAATTGTCATATCATATTCCAAAGGTGTTGTTATACCTAAAGATCTTGCCAGTGTTATAACATTACGCACACCGACTTCCTTAATGAGTCTTGCAGCCATAACGTTTGATGAAATAGTCAAACCCTGAAACAATGGGAGCTTTCCGCGATAACGGTTCCCGTAATTCCTTGGTTTCCACCCGTTTATATCAACAGGCGTATCATCGAGATAATCATTAGGTCCCCAGCCCTTTTCTATTGCAGCAGCATAAACAAAAGGCTTAAACGCTGATCCGGGGGGTCTTACAGCCTGAGTTACACGGTCGTACTGGCTTTCTCCGTAGTTTTTACCACCTATATAAACATAGATTTCACCGGTTATAGGAGAGAATGAGAATACGGCAGCCTGTCTTTTTCCGGTTGTGCCGATATTTCTTCTCACGGATTCTTCAGCAGCTTTTTGTGCTGCATAATTTAATGTCGTAGTAACTTTATAACCGCCTTGAGAAATTTCTGTTTCATCAAACCCCAATTCCTCAAGCTCTTTCATTGCATAATCAACAAAATAAGGCGCCCTGTTGAGAGAATATATATTCGGATTTCCGTTCAAATGAAGTTCTTCTTCTTTTGCATCCTCATATTGCTGGCGGGTAATATAGCGCATTTTGAACATTCTTAACAAAACCTGATTACGTCTTTCGACCGCCAATTTCTTATCGTTGTAGGGAGAATAGACAGAAGGTGCTTGCGGTAAACCGGCTATCAAAGCCGACTCAGCAAGCGTCAAATCCTTCAATGGTTTGTTAAAATATATTTGAGCAGCACCCGCAACTCCGTAAGCACCGGAACCAAGGTATACATTATTCAAATACATTTCAAGGATTTTGTCCTTGGATATTGTTTTTTCAATTCTTGCTGCGACTATAAATTCTTTTATTTTCCTGTCAAAAGTCTTTTCATTGTTCAAAAAGAGTATTCTCGCCAATTGTTGAGTAATAGTACTGGCACCCTGAACAGAGCTGCCGGCTTTTATATTTGCAAGTGTTGCACGCGCCAGACCTAACGGATCGTAGCCTCTGTGATGATAGAAATTTTTGTCTTCCGTTGCTATTATTGCATTTTTGATATTGTCAGGAACATCTTTTATATCAACTTTTTCAAACCTGTATGCGGTAAATGTTTTTATTACTTCGCCATCTTCGGAATAGAATTTTGTAACAATATTGGGCTTAAAATCATCCAAATGTTGAATAGGAGGAAGTGAACTCAAATACAAATTAACGCCTATAAATGCTGCCAGACCGGCAGATACAACCATAACAAAGAATGATTTCAATTTAGAATTTTTCTTCGGGTTTCTTATTCTTCTTGGCACTTCAAATTCTGACATTTTTGTTCCTCTTAAAAGATATCGACAAATACGCACTGTTAGACAATACGATACTCAAATGTATTTTAGCAGACAAAAAAAATAAATACTACAAGCTTATAATTTTCAATTCTCCAAATGTAGAAAAACTTTACGTAAAACCCCGTTATACTGCGCTAACAACCTGTCAGCCGCATCAAAATCCAAGCCATACTTAACATTCAATACAGCATGCTTAATTTTGTAATTGTTATTTTCAAGAACATCTTTAGCAACACTTTGAGAACATCCGCAAATTTCACAAACAATCAGAACAGCACGCCTCTTCAATTTTTGATTAGTCGGATTAACGTCTATCATCAAGTTATGAAAGGTTTTTCCTATCTTAATCATTGATGCAGTAGTAAGCATATTAAGAATCATTTTTTGAGCGGTTCCCGCCTTCATTCGAGTCGAGCCTGAAATAACCTCAGCACCGGTTTGCGCACAAATAAAAACATCCGCATACTCCTTCATCGATGCCAAAGGATTACAACACACTCCAATAGTTTTACACCCAATATTTTTCGCCTCTTTTAGAACTTTCACGACATATTTTGCATTACCCGAAGCAGAAACTGCAACGACAGTATCGTTAACGCACAACGAACACTCCGCCAAATCCTTGCACGCCAATTCTTCAGAATCCTCAGCGCCTTCGATTGCAAACCTTAATGCCCTGTCACCGCCTGCAATAATACCGTTAACCATTGATGACGGAGAACTAAACGTAGGAGGACATTCTGATGCATCCAATACCCCGAGTCGTCCGCTTGTACCAGCACCAAAATAGAACAACCTTCCCCCGCTGCTAAAATTACCGGCTATAATATCTACCGCATCAGCAACCTTATCCAAACATTTATTCACAGCTTGTGCAACTTGCAAATCTTCATCGTTAATCATCTTTACCATCTCAATAGTTGGTACAAGATCTATATTTTCAGTATTTTTATTTATTTTCTCGGTTTCAATCATGAATAAGCAATCTCTCCCATAACAACCTTGGATTTTGCACCGGTACAAGAAGGTAAATTGTTTGCTATACGATTAACGGTGCAATACCCCAACATCGCAAAAGCGAGTGCTTCTTTGTACTTATCATTTATTCCATAGTCGGCGTGTGTTTTTATACTAATATCCGGCAATAAAAATCTCAGATATTTTATCAAAGTTTTATTGTATGCACCTCCGCCACCCAAAACTATTTCATCAAGTGCAGTTTTCGGGTACACAAATTTTTTGTAAGAATCGACTATTGTTCTTGCTGTCAGCGCCGTTACGGTTGCAACTATATTATAAGGATTCTGCGGCGCATACTTGAGCATATTTAGCGCATATTCATCATTAAACAACTCACGTCCGGTTGTCTTTGGCGGGGGCAACTGATAATAAGGTTCTTCCATCAATAGCTTGAGCCACTTTTCATCGACCTGACCTTTTTGAGCAATTTCACCATTTTTATCGAAAGTTTTATTAAAAAATTTTCTCACACAAAAATCAATCAGCATATTACCGGGACCGCAATCGTAAGCAAATGTCTCAATATCAGGTGACAATATTGTTACATTTGCAATTCCGCCGATATTTTGTATCGCCCGTTTTTGCGAGCGTGAAAAAATCAACTCATCTGCAAACGGTACCAATGGCGCACCCTGACCACCGGCAGCTATATCGCGGGGCCTGAAATTTCCCACCGTGGTTATTCCGGTTATTTGTGCAATGACCGACAAATCACCTATTTGCAGAGTTGAGGCGCTCATCACTCCGGCATATTCCCGAGGACTCGGCACATGGTAGACAGTTTGCCCGTGTGACGCAATAAAATCAATCTTTTCCCTATCTATACCGTACTTATTTACAAGCTCATTTGCACATTGTGCAAAAAATTTCGCCACAATAAAATTCAAACTGCATATATCAAACGTAAACCCGCGTCCGTTCGCGGTTTCAAGCAATGCCTGCCTGACTTGCAGTGGGTATTCGATCGAATGAACACCCATTATCTGATAAGAGTTATCCCCGCCTATTCTCACCAGACAAGCATCTATTCCATCCATCGATGTACCTGACATCATTCCTATGCATATTTTAGATTCTAAATTTATCAAATCCATAACTAATATTATAGAAAAACATCGATTATTTAGCCTAATATTACAAATTGTAAACTTCTCTGCATTGCACTTCTGACCTAAGTATGGTATTATTTGAGAGTTGAGTTGTCGAAATCGGAAGGCAATTTTTTGAATCCCCGAGCCTTATATCTTTAAGTGAAGAAAAGGAAACTATTATGAATGTTAATCCCCAATCGAATAATATAACTGCTAATAACTATACGGAGAATAAAGGTGCAGATGCGGTGTACACGGGTATAGCAGGTGCGCTTATGGGCGGTTCCGCCGGTGCACTTTACGGTGCCGTTCGTAAACCTAATTTTGACCAGTTCTCAAAAACCGCTTTTACTCTTTTAGAAGACATTAGCAAAAATGATCAAAAACAATTAAGAAAAATTGCTGACAGACTTTCGAAAGACCCTAATTTCGAACTGACAAAGGAACAACAAGCATTACTTGAAAGATTCAAGCTTAACGGCAAAACACCTAAAGAAATAAAAATTGCCGCAAGCAAAAACGCAAGAGTCCACGATTATCAATCAATTAGTGAACGCTTGCAAAGGTCTGTCGATAAGATTAAGCTGCACTTGCAAAATATTATCGATATTCCGGCATCGAGTAAAAAAGATTCAATTACCGTAAAAGAAAAGATTAACAAATATATTAATGAATATGCCTCTGAGTTTACGGGGGACAAAACATTCAACAGCAGAAAAGAAGCTGTTTCTTTTTTCAATAAAAAAATCAAAGCAATAAAAGAGTTCCAAAAAACTGTTGCACACAGCGCCCAAAAACAAGCTCAAGGCACATTCGAATTGGCTAATACGCTTATGACCCTGTTTAAATCTAAACAAAATGAACTCAAAGATTCCATAGTCACAGCTTTTAAAGACGGTCAATCCAGAAAATATATGCTTCTGGGCGGTTTTATTGCCGGAATTGCAGCAGGAATTACAGCTTTCACACAAAAAACTAAAGTCAAAGAAATATATGTTCCCGTAAAAGAAGATTTTTCTTCTAATAACAGCAAGTCTCCGTCTGAAACGGAATTGGAGAATATTAGTCAGGAAGTAGATAACGAAAGAGAAATTGACGATTAATCTCGTTTAATATAAAAAAGAGCCGTTTAAATGGCTCTTTTTTTGTTCGAATTTATTCATTTAATCTGTTATTTTTTTAAACTAAAAAAAAATACCTCCGGAATATAACGACTCGGAGGTTAAAACTTTTAATGCACACGGATAAACTTTAGAAGTCGGCTAAAAAAGATAAAAAGATAAAAAGATAAAAAAACAAAAAAGTGAAACAAGGAGAATGAAATGAGTATAGTAGCCAAAACACAAGAAAACTTGAATATGTGCAAATGCATGAGCTGCCCTTCTTATACAACCTCTTGCAAAATAAAAGAAATGCCCCACAACATTCTTGAAGAACTCAAAGGCATTGAAAACACTGATAATCTTGAGAATCTTTTCTGTGCATACACAAAGAGCAGATGCATTGATGCGGATAAAGGCTGTTTGTGCTCTCAATGTGAAGTTCATGACAAATATGATTTGGAAGACGGACACTATTGTTTAAGCGATGGCGGGTATTAATTTATAGATTTTATACGATCAAAATTCTTCACCCTATAGTAACAATCAAATAAAGGGCTCACTTGTGACGCCCTTTTTAGTTTGCGGAACTATTTACAACATAATCAGCCTTATCAACCTTAAATTTTGGGACATAGTCTTTTAAAATCATCATCTTATTTATTTCACCGCTTAAACCCGCAAATGAAAGTGCTATTTGCGAAGGGTTAAGGCTGTTTCTATCGTGAATAAACCCTATAACAGTGTTCAATATCTCAATCAACATTTTTTTATTTATATGGGCATAATCATAATCTTCAAAAACTTCCATCAAAAACGGGTAAGCATCTTTTGCGTTTTCGCAGTTAATCTCCTCAATCTTGGCTCTAATATCAGGATCTTTAACATCGGCAAAAGATATTCTCAAAAAATAAAGTGAATACTTGTACAAATTCCGTAAAATCAACTCTTTAGACTGAAATTTAGCGGCATTAGCATAAAAATTGACAAAATTGTTCATCAATTCATCTCGTTTAGGGATGACACCATTACTCTGAATGGTCAAAAAATCAACGAAAAACTGTTCAAGCAGATCGACCCGTTCCAGCTTCAAAAAATTATTCTCAAGCTCAAGCCAGTAGTTATTATACGCCTCAAGCGACTTTGGATTGCCACTATTTTTCAGATCAGCAAAGACGAACTTCCTTATTTTAGTCAATTCCGATAGACAAGTTTCACGCATAATTAGATTTTAGATGACATAAAGAGAAAATACAACCATATTAAGAATTTTTCATAAGAAAGTTAATACAACGGTCGAGAAAAATAATTAACTCTATTAAGCGGCCAGAACAAGAACACAGCACGACCAATCATTCTTTCCTTGGGCAGCAATCCCCAGAAGCGTGAATCCTGAGAGTTACCGCGATTATCGCCCATCATAAAATACTGACCCGCAGGAATTTTCATAGGCCCGCAATACATATCCTCCGAGCAAGGAATATAATCCTCATCACTCAATATATACGGCTCACTCAACTGCTTGTCATTAATAAAAACGTGATAATACCCATCTGATGCCATTTTGACTTCGAATTTATCACCCGGCATACCTATAACTCTTTTTATGTAGGCAATATCTTTGCAAAAGAAACCGGTAAGCCTTGAAAAAATCGACACCGGATCTGTTTTAATATCTTCAAACGGCGGATAAAAAACCATTATATCACCCCGTTTAGGCTCGGCATAAAATCGTGAAAATCTTTCCACAAAGATCCTATCCCCTTCTATCAAAGTCGGATGCATTGATGCTGAAGGTATCCACCTGATTTCCCCGACAAAAAACCTGATAATTATAACCATGACCACAACAAAGACTATTGTTTCCACGGTTTCTTTTAAGACTGCTTTTATTTTTTCCTTATTAAATTTCACTCTTCTATCCTTCAACATATAGCCTACAAATTTCAATCAAAGCTTGTTTATAATGATTATCCTCAAGATCCGCAAGATTTTCAATAGCCTTGTTGATATATGTATAAATCAATTGTTTGGTCTTTTCAACGGCTGTGGAGTTTTTAAGAGAGAGCAGAGCACTTTCTATATTTTCCTTATCCTCTGTATTCTCAATTTTGTTCAAGCCGCAATCCTGCAAATAAAATATCCAAGGTGCAGTGTAAATCCCGTTTTTAATATCCTCATTCATTTTATTACCGGCAGAAAATATATCGTCCAAATCGTTATGAATCTGAAAAGCAATCCCAAAATTTAACGCAAATTGTTCGATATTGGGGATAAATCGCTGCTCCCCGCACAAAACACAAGCGCTGCATAATCCGGCTTTAAAAAGCTCAGCGGTTTTATTTTTAGATTTAACAAGATAAGAGTCAATACCAATCAATTCTTTATGAGAAAAATACTGTCCAATCTCACCGCAAACAAGATTCTCTATAGCAGATGAATGTATTTGTATAATACGTTCATCTTTAAACACAGACAGAGCCTTCAACGCCATAGCCAATAAATAGTCGCCGACAAGTACAGCCAGCTTGGAATCATACTTATCAGAGAGCGTTTGTTTACCTCTTCGTGTGGTGGAAGAATCAATAATATCATCATGCACCAGAGTTGCATTGTGAATCATCTCGCTCGCAAAAGCAAGTTTATAATGTAAATTGTCAACTGAAACATTCATCGCTCGACACAAAAGAAAAATTAGCACAGGACGCAATAACTTTCCCTTGGCCGCAAAATATTCCGCTAATACAGGTTCCAGCGCACATTCGTTGCCGGATTTCAACAAAGAATCGAAAAGCCGCTCAAATTCGCTCAGCTCACTATCGATAACCTTAATTATATTTTTGTATTTAAGGGTAAAATCCAAACCGACCCCTTACTATTTCTGTAAAACATTAAGTCTTTGTGCAAAATACTCAATAGTTTTTAAAATACCGTCTTTAAGTTCGGTAGTCGGTTGCCAATTCAATTTTTCTTTTGCAAGGCTCAAATCAGGACGACGTTGAGTCGGATCATCCGACGGTAACGGTTTATAAACAATTTTAGATTCAGTATTTGTCAATTCTACTATAATATTTGCAAAATCAGATATAGGACGTTCAGAATTGTTACCGAGATTAACAGGACCGCAAAACCCTTCACAATTCATCATTTTAATCATACCGTCAACCAGATCATCAACATAACAGAAAGAACGTGTCTGAGAACCGTCACCGTATATTGTTATATCCTCACCTTTGAGTGCCTGTACAATAAAATTAGATACAACTCTGCCGTCATTCTCTGCCATTTTAGGTCCATACGTATTAAAAATTCTTATAATACGAATATCAGTCCCATACTGGCGGTGATAATCACACATCAAAGTTTCAGCGGCACGTTTCCCCTCATCATAGCAACTTCTTATACCGTTAGGATTAACATTGCCCCAATAAGTCTCCACCTGCGGGTGCACTTTAGGATCACCGTAAACTTCAGAAGTAGAGGCTTGCAATATTCTCGCATTATTATTCCGTGCCAACTCCAACATGTTCAATATTCCCAATACAGAAGTCTTAAACGTTTTAACAGAATCATACTGATAATGAACGGGGCTGGCAGGACAAGCAAGATTATATATCTGCTCAACATCACAATCATATCCATCGACAATATCATGTTCAACAAGTTCAAAATTCGGGTTAGAAAGAAGATGTTTCACATTCTCCAACGAACCGGTAAAAAAGTTGTCCAAACATATAACCTTCTCACCCATATTCAATAATTTTTCACACAAATGGCTGCCGATAAATCCAGCACCGCCGGTTACTAATATTTTTTTCATCGTAATACCTATTTCTTTCCGATACAGAAATATTCTATTCCGTATTCTTTCATTAACTTTGGATTATACTGATTTCTTCCGTCAAAAATGATCGGACACTTCAACTCTTTTTTGATTAATTCAAAATCCGGATTCCTAAACTCATTCCATTCAGTAGCCAAAATCAGAGCATCAGCATCTTTTAGTGCTTCATATGCCGAGTCTACATACTCAATTTTATCGCCAAATATGCCCCTAGCCGTGTCAATCGCTTTTGGATCGAACGCCTTTATTTTAGCCCCATGTTTCAATAGTTCGTTGACAATTGATATAGAAGGAGCCTCTCTCATGTCATTGGTATTAGGTTTAAAAGCCAGCCCCCAGAGCGCAAATGTTTTACCCTTAATTTCACTGTTATAACGCTTTAAAATTTTATTAATAAAAATATAACGCTGGCGCAAGTTTATATTATCGGTAGCTCCGAGCATTTCGCAAGTATAACCATTATCCTTCGCAAGTGAAACCAAAGCCCTAACATCTTTTGGAAAGCACGAACCGCCATAACCCAAACCGGGGAATAAAAATTGGTTACCAATCCTCCTATCAGAGCACATGCCTTTTCTGACCATTTCAGCATTAGCCCCGACGCATTCACAAATATTCGCAATCTCATTTGCATAAGAAATCTTAACCGCAAGAAAAGCATTAGACGCATACTTTGTCATTTCAGCAGATTTAACATCCATAATAATTATAGGATTACCCGTTCTGACAAAAGGCGAATATATCTCCTGCATTATTTCCGTAGAACGTTCGCTATCAGAACCGATAACAACTCTGTCCGGCTTAAGAAAATCATCAACAGCAGCACCCTGTTTTAAAAATTCAGGATTGGATACAACATCAAAATCATTTTCAGTATTTTCTTTCAATATTTGTGCAATCTTCTCACAAGTCCCAACAGGAACAGTAGACTTGTTAACTATAACTTTATAATCGTCCATAGCCAGTGCAATGCTTTTTGCAACATCAAAAACAGCACTCAAATCCGCAGAGCCGTCAGATTTTTGCGGGGTACCAACAGCAATAAAACAGACCTGACTCGCCTTAACCGAAGCAGACAAATCATTCGAAAATCTTAATCTTTTCTCCTTTACATTTTCTTTTATCAAATCCTCTAACCCCGGTTCATAAATCGGAATGATACCTTTCTCTAGCTTTACCAATTTATCAGTGTCTTTATCGACACAAATAACATCATTACCCATAGATGCAAGACAAGTACCGGCAACCAAACCAACATATCCGGTACCAATTACGCACAACTTCATATATCAACTCCTCATTGCTGCTTTCATTATGGGATCTATTTTAGCACAACCAATACTAAAACAATAAATTAGCTTCAATTTTTACAAAATTTCGCATAAGCATATACATACTATTTAATATACTTTTGAAGCAGCAATTTTTTCAAAGCCCTTGCATTAATTGCATCAGGCTCAATCTCAAGAAGCCGTTCAAGATGTTCGAGTGCTTCATTGTAATTTCCCAACTTTTTATGCGCCGCCGCAAGCGCATACATTGCATCAATAAATTTTTCATCCAGCTCCAATGCCTTTTTCAAATCCGCAATTGCATTTTCAATTTTAGGGTTATCAATATCTTTTCTTGTTAAAATTATCCTTGCCCGATTATAATAAGCATCCGTCATTCGCTCATTTAGTTCAAGCGACTTTGTATAATCTAACATTGCATCGTCATAATCGCCGAGCGCATGCTCCGCCACTGCACGATAAAAATACGGAATCTCCCAATCATTTTTTAATTCAAGCGATTTGTTAATATTTTCAATACCTTGCTTAAAATTACCGTTTTTTATATCAAAAATTCCGTTATCCAAATATTCCTTATAATCAGCCATAAATTATCCCTTTAAAATTATAGATTACAATATAATAATAGAAAAACATTACTATTTAAAACACGGTAAAAAGAATATATATACCGGAACTATCAATCAATGACATCTATAGAATATTTGCCGTTCCGGCAAGTCAATCCAAGCTCAAGTCCAAAAATCTCAGACAAATTTTGAGCGTTCAAAATATCTTCTTTTCTACCCTGACGATAAATCGTTCGATTATGCATAAGAGCCACATGCGTAATCTCAGTAAATATTTCATTAACATCGTGTGTTATGAGTATAATCGGAATCTCATTGGAAAGTTTTTTAATAGTATTGATAAACGCAATTTGAGCACCAATATCAAGTCCGCAAGTAGGCTCATCCAAGATCAGCGCCTCGGGCGAATGAATCAATGCTCTTGCAATAATACAACGCCGCAATTGACCTGTACTCATTTGCGAAACCTTTTTATCTTTTATTTCGGAAATATTAAGAAACTCCATAACCTCCAGCGCATCTGCTATTTGCGACTTTGAAAATTTATTATTTGAAGCAACAGAACTGTCATAACCGCTTAAAACCACCTCATGAGCAGATAAATATGAACCAAATGCCAGAAATTGATTGTGTAAATCATTTGTCACAATACCGAGATATTTTTTAAGCTCAAATATATCCCAACGTTCTTTGCCGAATATTTTTTTCTTAAACTCATAAGCAGTATTGGGATAAATATCCTGTGAGAACAATTTTATTAATGTCGACTTACCGCTGCCGTTCGGACCAAGGATTACCCAATTTTGATTTTTGCAGATCTTAAGATTAATTTTTTCAAGTACCGTCTCCGTCCCATAGTTTACATATATATTCTCAAAATCAATTATCTCATTCATAAAAACTTCAACAACCGCACCAACAGAAGTGAACTAAACCTCAAATAAAAAGCAACACAGCCGTAAATATCAAATAAAAGGCGGCACCCAGATTCGAACTGGGGATAAAGGCTTTGCAGGCCTCTGCCTTACCACTTGGCCATGCCGCCACAAACAAAAAAAGCGGAAGACGAGGCTCGAACTCGCAACAGCCTGCTTGGAAGGCAGGTACTCTACCATTGAGTTACTTCCGCATCATAACTATTTGTTTGTAAAAGTGCTACTGCGCTTATCCTTGTCTAATATAACACACACAAAAATTTTTTCAAATACCAATTTTCTATATACCAATGGTGTGTATTTCATTCTAACTTGACGCTATTGTTTGTTATTGTTAGACTTAAGTTGAGGTTGATAGTTTAAAAGATAAATAACTATTTACTCAATCTCCCATTTACTTCGGGATGTAGCGCAGCTTGGTAGCGCACCTCGCTTGGGACGAGGGGGTCGCAGGTTCGAATCCTGTCATCCCGACCATTTACTCAAAAGACTTTCAAAAACAATTTGAAAGTTTTTTATTTTTATACTGCACAACTATGTCTAAATCGCTTAAAATAATACGCTCAAAGCTTATTTTATTAATTAGGCAAATAAGGCCTTTGGAATCATTTAAATATTTTGAATGGAACAATTTTTTAAAACCATAGTTATCTTTTACTTGGTTGTAAGTATTAACACAATTTGTCCGAGAACCTTATTTTGCGAGCTGTTCAAATTTGCCTGTTACCTCCCTTTAAATTATAAGTATTCTAGTATATGCTATACGCAATCCGTCTGTAAAATATAACACCAGAACTTAAGCTTTTATTTAACACAATAATAGGCAATTAGCAGCACCATAAGCAGAGAAAACAATAATATTAACAAAATGTGATAGACAAGCTTTTATATAGAACCAATGAGAATTTTCCATCAGAAAATCCGAATCGTGAGAGTACAGAAAAAGACTCCCTTAAGCTCCTTTCAAATGTCAAAAATCCAGTCCGTGTAGCATTACTGAAACTTCGTGTATATTCGGAAGTAATGTTCTTAACCAATACAAAAATGGAAAAACAAACACTTTAAATAATAAAAAAGCACTCCAGACAAAGAAGATAAAAAAACAAATATATGATTATATTTTTGTCAATATTTTCGCCATCTTTTGCAAACAGAGCAAAGACATATTCCATAAAGTATATTCCTGAACTAAAAAATAAGTTAACCATTGCCAAAAACAGAAATTCAGTGAATTTAAAAATTCTTTTCAAAAACAAGATTATATAAAAAAATCCTGAAAATGCACAAGACAAAAGCGGGCTATAATTGAGTTTATGTTAGTTTTTAAATCTTTTTTCAATCCACGGTGTAACTAAAAAAGATAAATAACTTATTAATGCACCGCCTAAAGAAAAAAGATAAATAAAAGGTAAAGCTTTTATGTTCCAGCCTAGATTTTTAAACGCAAAATAATTCATAGCTAAAAATAACATATCAACTATAAAAACTGATATTAAAACATTATTCCGTAATTTTTTATTACACCTTATATTATTCAAAAATTTTGAAGCGTATTTAAAAAATTGAGAATATTTTACAAAGAATGAAAATATTTCCAGTTTAAAAATTCCATAAAAAATTGAAAATAAAATATAAGCTATTCCTGTATATGCCATTATATCGATAGAATCACCAACATTTAATATGTAATTCCAATTTAAAATAATCCAAATTGGTAAATTCGTTGACATAATTAAGTTTAATAAAATGAAAGAAAGTTGTCTCATAAATTTATTATAACAAATAGGGTCTATTTTTAGACCCTATTTGCAGCAATGCTTAATAATTTATCCAAACATTTTTAGGTAAAACTATTTCTGTGATTGTGTAATAGGTCTGAATTTTATTTTTTTCTTGCAATTCTCTTGCTATTTTAACTTTCCAATCTTTTTCATTGGGGTTATAGTCATAAGTGTCAAGAATTTTGGTATGTAAATTCCCTTGTGTGTCAATATATGTCTCTATAACATCGACATTATGCAATGCATTTTTTAAATTACCATTGTTAAAACTTATTGACTTATTTTCTAATGTTCCGGTTTTGATTAAAGTATTTTTATTATCTGTAATAAATTTTCTTAATTCATCTGAATTTTGTACAGCTTTAGATAAGGAACTGTCTTTATCAAAAACAATTCCTCTGCTATCACTAATATTCAAACAGGTTGAATGCCAAAACTAAAATGTTCTGATAAAAAGAATATTAGAAGCGAAAAGCTAAAAAATAAATTTATTAAAATAAACAATATTTCCTCTAAACTAAACCATTTTTTATTCATTAAATGATTACATAAAAAAATAGCCGCATTATATATTCTTACAAGCAGAGCTATTTGCGCCTAAAGATTTTATTGAAGCACTTTTTGCCATTTTTCTTGAGGAATTTTTATTATTATTAAAATACCATGATTGGTAAGTTCGCCATTTTCTTGATATTTCTCACCAAGACGTCCTCTTAAACTCGGACGATTTTTGTTAAAATTCCAAACATCTGTTATTTGTATATTTAAATTTCCATGCATATCTATTGGGGCTTCACTGATTACAGCCCCATGCAATCTTATACAAATGAGAAATAGGCTGAAATAACTTTGAGAGCAGTATAAAAAATAAAATATTTTTGTAGTTAAATAGTTAAATTTATATTAATTATTTTTTTTACTTATTCCAATTACTTAACTTTAGATAAACAAACATAACTATGTATGGCAAAACTACTCCGCAGCCAAAAATAAAATACATACAAATACTAATTTCTATTGTAGATACAACTGATGATTGTACTTTACGCAACAGGGAGTATACTATATCTGCAAAAACACATATTGTATCCAAAAATAATGCACTCAAAAACACTATATATTTTCTGTTTGGAACAGTCACGAGTTGTTCAAAAAACTCATGAATATAAGGAAATGCTTTTTTCATTGAATACAAAACAGGAAATAAAAATATCTTAGATATTATATAAATCAAATAAAATAGAATACCCCATAAAATAAATGGTGTGACATTTTCAGAACAAGTTACATCTATCTTAGAGATATATTTTGATGCAAGATGGCCTAAATACACGATTAATATTGCCATTAAATAGCTTGTGCTAAAAAAAATATTAAGGCATATAAATAAAAAGTATTCAAATTTTTTCCTTTGTTTATCCATATATTGTATTTTATAACAAAATAGCCCATTTGTTTAATATACAAATGGGCTATTTTTTATTTTATTTTGTATTTTTCTAGTTCCTCTTTAGGGATTTTTATATCAATTATTATATAGTAATTTTCAAGTGAACCTTCATTTTGTAACTTTTCACCGATTCTACCTTTTACACTGGTACGACCTTTATTAAAATTCCATAAATCTTGCACTGTTAATGTAAGGTTGCCCTGTGTATCAGTTCTTGCATCTTTTATTACTGCACCATGCAAAGCATTATACAAATCATTTTTCTGAAAAGTAATTTTAGCTTCTTGTAAAGAACCGTTTGGTTTGAGCAGATTAGGATTATTGATAAGAAAATCTTTAAAATCATCACTGCTTTCGATTTTCTTAGCCATTGAACTATCTGAATGCAACTTTAAAACTTTACAATCTTCTTTTCCTGTTTCAGATTTAAGTCTGGCTTCTATTTCCCGTTCAAGATTTGTATTTTTTAAATCATTTATAGAATCATATAATTTACCGTTTTTTTGTACGTATTCAGGGTTATTATTTAATCCCGGTGAGCCAACTCTATACAATTGATAGGCTTCAGGCGAATCTAATGCTATTGCAGCTATAGGCGCCAAGAAATTAGTAATTCCCTTTGTTATATTTTCAATAATTTTATTTTCAATTATTTCTTTTACATAATCTTTTATTTTCTGTAATTCTCTTTGAAGTCTTGATATTTCTTCAATTGTTTCTGTTGTAGCAATTTTATCTTTCAATATTGAAATATCTTTCTTAGCTTTCCCCCCTTTGTACTTCGCGTAATCTATTTTCTCTTTCACCTCTGATAATTTTTGCCTGTCTTTTTGCTCAAGTTTAGCAGCATCAATAGTGCTTTCAAACTTTTCAACTTCTCTATCCTGTACATCCAGTCTTTTGATGTATTCATCAATCTCTTGTTCCAAAGACTTTAGAGCACCCATCAGTTTTGCTAATTCTAATTCCTTTCTTTTTCTGTCTTTAATTTTTTCTCTACGTATTTCTATAGGGTCTGTTGTGTCTGTATCTTTTTCAAGAATTTCAATATGACATTTACAATTTGGGTGTGGTCTGTCCGGGATATCATTTGCAGAATCATAAATTGTACCATTCAATCCCTGACATACTTCACAAGCTCCCGATTCTGATTTCCATTCGTACTCAATATTTTCTTTTGAGACATATCCGTACAATCTTTTACCCATTTTAATGCTTTTTCTTTATAAAATATTAGTAATTACTTAACTGTCAATGAAGTTTTTCATAAAACCTGACTTTAAATCAACCTTTATTTGGTAGAGTTAATAATCTCATTTGACGATAAAGAATATTCAGAAGAAGAAACAGCAATTCTTTATCAACAATTTTTTGAGTGTTTAGCAAAAATCAAAGGAGTAAAAATTCCGAAATATACTGAAAAGGCTTTTACTAAGGCTCATAGAGGCAAAGAAAAAATACCCAAAGAGACTCAAGACTCGCCTGAGTCGTAGGCGAGCGGCACGAGCCGTACGAATCAGGATGCCCTTTGGGTAGAACCAGTGAGGATTTTCCATCAGAAA